>NZ_FPBW01000032.1:0-67270 GCF_900116795.1 Methylobacterium sp. UNCCL125
GACGTGGCTTCCATCCATGGCTCCTCTGCCTCGCGCTGGTCGGCGTAGGGATCGGGTCGCAGGACGGCTCTGAGCCACGCGTGTCGAACATCTGGGTCCGGCGGATTGATGGGGCCGAAATTCAGGTCGCCCGAGAGCGCGATGACCCGCGCTTCGTCGCCCTGTGACCGAAGAGCGTCACGGATGGTGTCCGCCCTGCTTGCACCCCACGCCACGTGGATGACTTCGGCCTCACCGGGCATCTGTGATCCTCCATCGCCGCATAGTGGTCAGGGCGGCTGGAAGCTTTGTCACCACGCGACGTAGCTGCGGTGTGACCCTGCTGGGCTTCTGTGTAACGTTCGGTGACAGCACCCTGGGTCTCGTGAGCCCTCGTCGCCAAGCGTCGGTCTCGCGTCCGGTTTCGGGCAAAGGGAAGACGCGTCTGGGCGACCATGTTGGGTCGATAGGAGGCCGTCCGCTTGTTCAGCCGGCCTCCTCCGAAGCGGTCGTTCCGTTTTCGGCCGGCAACTGTCATCAAGAAACGCCCGCCTGAACGTCTCAGACGGGTGGTTTGCCGCCGGTCCGCTTTCGGAAATCGAGGTTGGGGAAGCGGACGCCGCTCAGATCTCTGGGGTTGATTTCTCGACGGTCTCTCGCCCCGTGAGGCCCGTGGCCTGACCGCGACCTCCATTCGTTCCCGCGCCTCGCAAGCCATCCCGACAGGCCGACCCCCTCCCCTGGGGGTGGATCCTGTGGCTCCGCTGAGGGCGCTGACGCAAGGCGCGCGGCGCAGACACGCCGGGCCTGTTCGTAGGCCGCCCGCTCCGTCTCCGCACGCGCGCCAGAAGCGACGGTGTAGCCTGTGGTCCTGTGCAAAGCGCGTGATGCGCCACGATGATCCGATGGGCGGCCTCGACGGCGATTCGCCGTTGTCGTCCGAGGCGGCGCGGCGCCTCGTCGTCAACGAAGCAGGTTCGGGGGCACCGGCGGGCTCGCATTGAGCAGAGTGATCGTCACCCGTCGGTTCGGCGCGATGTAGGGATTGTCGGGGAAAACCGGCTCGGTGTCGGCGCGTCCCACCACGGACGAGAAGTGGTCGTTGGGAACCCCGGCACCCGACAGGATCTCGCGCACGGCGAGCGCACGCCCGGCGGTGAGATTCCAGGGTTCGGCGGTCCGCGCCGAGCCCGGGCGTGCGGCGGCCGTGTGGCCGGTTATCGACAGGCTGTTGGGCAGCCGGCGCAGGGCGGGCGCGAGCGCCTCCAGCACGCGACGGGTGCGCTCGTAGGGGTCGACAGAGCCCTCGCGGAACATGGCGCGGCCGTCCTGGTCCACGAGGGACACGTTCACGCCCTCCTTGGTCTGCTCGATCACGATGTTCTTCGACAGCTCGGCGATGTCGGGCATCGTCTGGAGCGCCTGCCGGAGGCTGGCTATGGCGCTGTAGTTCACCTCCGTGCTGGCGGCCGGGCGGCTGGCATCGAGATCGCTGGTGCGGCCCGGACTGGTCGGGCGCACTCTGTCCTCCCGCTCGGCAGAACCCCGCTCCGCGTCGCGGGGCGTGGACGGCTTGTTGCCTGACGTGTCCAGGGCGGTACCGTACAGGATCCCGCCCGCGCCACTGGTTGCAGGGCTCAAAGCCGCCGGCGAGAAGTATTCCGCCAAACCGATCTTCTGCTCCTGCGTCGTCATGCTGATCAGCCACATCAGCAGAAAGAACGCCATCATGGCGGTCACGAAGTCCGCATAGGCGATCTTCCAGGCCCCGCCGTGATGGGCGTGTGCGGCCTTCTTGACCTTCTTGATGATGATCGTGGTCATCGAATCCCTGCCGGATAGCGGGTCAGATCTGGGCGGGCAGAGCGGCGGTTGCCGCTTCCACTTCGCTGAAGGTCGGGCGGACGTCGCTCATCAGAGACTTGCGGGCAAATTCTATCGCCATGACCGGCGGCTGGCCGCCGATGTGGGCGAGCAGACCCGCCTTGAGGGAAAGGTAGTATTTGGATTCGGCCTCGAAGAGGCTCTTGAGCGACTGCGCCATGGGCCCGAAGAAGCCGTAGGCGACGAAGACGCCAAAGAAGGTGCCGACGAGCGCGCCGCCGATCAGATGCCCCAGCACCTCCGGCGGCTCCTTGATCGCCCCCATCGTCTTGATCACGCCGAGCACGGCGGCGACGATGCCGAGCGCCGGTGTTCCGTCGGCGAGCGCCTGCATGGCAGACACGACCCGCTCCTGCTCCTGGTGGTGCGTCTCCAGTTCCTGATCCATGAGAGCGTCGATCTCATGGACGTTGTTGGCACCCAGCGACACCATGCGCATGTAGTCGCAGACAAACTCGACCGCGTGATGATTCGCTGCAAAGGTCGGAAAGGCGTTGAACAGTGTCGACTCGCCCGGGTTTTCAATGTGCGGCTCGAGCGCCATCGAACCCTTCTGCTTCGCAAGCTTGAACAGTGAATACTGCATCCCCAGCAGTTCGACATAGGAGTTCTGCGTGTATTTGGGGCCCTTCATCAGGGTGCCCAGCATGGCGGGCACGGCCTTGAGCACCGGCCCGGTGTTGCCGATGACGAAGGCACCGATGGCTGCACCGAGGATGATGACAAACTCGAACGGCTGCCAGAGGACTGCCAAGTGGGCACCCATCGCCGCGTAGCTGCCGAACACGCAGACGAAGACGATCAGTGTGCCGACGATCAGCCGCATGATTTGCCATCCTTGCGCGGCGGCAGGTACGGACCCCGCGAAGCTTTGAAGGATCCAGCAAATCACTGAACAAGGTTAATGCTGCGTTTAGAGCGGCGGCCGGAGGATTATGGGACGGTCGGTCCCAACGTGGAGTCGAGCGGGTTTGACCCGGCGTGACGGGTGCGGGCGTGTCGCACGCGCGAACGCGCGGGTTCACGGGTCCTTGGGCCTAGCCGCCGAGCCTGCCGCTCCATCCCCGCCACCCCATCCCCAGAGCCCGCGCATGATCTGCGGCTCGGACGGCATGCGGGGGCTGCGCAGGGGCTTCGGCTTTGCCGGTGAAGGGCTTCGGCTTTGCCGGTGCATGGACCGTGCGCGAGCGGCACCCGATGCTTCGGACTTCCCGCGGCGAACAAGGCGTGACGGCGGGGCGATGGACGACCGTCCCCGCATCCCTCCCGCCTCGCGGCATGGCGGTTACGCCGTGGCCGGAGTTCCGCAGGCGCCCCGTGGGCCATCAACGCCCAGACGATCCGCGCCATCATGTCCGCCAGGGCGACGGTGACCCGCATGCGCGGCTGGCGCGACAGCATGCCGGCCGACCTCGCCCCAGCTGTGTCGGGATCCCCGTGCGAACCGCAGCGTCGGGCGCCGCGCCGCAGATCGCCTCCGCGTCGGCCATGGCGCTCTTCTGCCGCTTCGCGAACGGCTTCACGCATGCCGGAGGGATGAGCCGCGTGTCGTGACCGGCCAAGTCTATCCCGCATGCCCAGTGACGAGCACCGGCGCAGATCTCCATCGCGCCCATGCATCGGGGACGTGTCGCGACGAACGCCCGCCCCGGATCACGCCGCAGCATCGTGCGACCCACGGCTGTGCCACTCGCATCCGAGCGGTGACCCTGGAAAATCGACTCGACCGGATCGATCCCGCCGGTGCTCACCCCACCCGGGAGGCCGCCTGCAGGGGTGTCGCAACATCCCCGCTCTGGCACAGCGATGCCGTCGGGGGATGTCCACCCCAACGCTCAGGGTGGTTTTGCGGCGGTCCCCGGCCGAGATGAGGACGCATGGGAACGACCGTCGATGAACGGTTTCATTATTTTTGGGAGATAGTCATTCGGCCTATAAGGCACGAGTTTGGGCTATACCAATGCGAATCGTGGCGAGCGGTGACGCAGAGACACAGACCGTACACCTGTCGGAAATCCTGGGTGCCTTGAGCCATGCCCTGGATCTGACGGAAGGTCAGCCCGTAGGGCATTGCATTCGTGCGACATGGATCGGCTTCCACATCGGCCGCGCGATGGGCCTGCCCGACCTTCAGCTATGGGAACTCTACCATACGATCATGCTGAAGGATCTCGGCTGCTCAAGCAACGCCGCGCGAATCTGCGAGCTCTATCTATCCGACGACCTCAGCTTCAAACGTGACTTCAAGACGGTGAGCGACAGCTTGCCGAAGGTGCTGGGCTTTGTCTTCGCTCACACGGGCCTGAAGGCAGGCTTGGCCGAACGGTTCCGCGCGGTGCTCAACATCTTGCAGAACGGCGGAGCGATCGCCGATGAGCTCATACAGACCCGCTGCCAGCGCGGTGCCGCGATCGCCCGGCAGCTCCGCTTTTCGACGAGCGTCTGCGACGCCATCCACGCGCTGGACGAGCACTGGAATGGCAGCGGCCGGCCGGACCGCCTCACGGGCGCTGCGATCCCGCTCTACGCCCGTGTGGCGCTGCTCGCGCAGGTGGTCGACGTCTTCCACGCCGCAGCTGGCCCTTCGGCCGCGATCGCCGAGGTGCGGGCGCGCTCTGGCACATGGTTCGACCCGCAGGTCGTCGCCTGCTTCGAAGCGGTCGCGGCCGAACCCGGCTTCTGGGAGGTTCTGGGTTCGGATGAGGTCGAGGCGGCGGTGTTCGCCCTGGCACCGGTCAGCCCGATCGCGGTGGACGAGGACTACCTCGACGACATCGCCCGCGCGTTCGCCCAGATCATCGATGCCAAGAGCCCCTTCACCTCCGGCCACTCCGAGCGGGTCGCGGTCTACGCCGATATGATCGCGGCCGAACTCGGCTTTACTGCGGAACGCCGCCGCTGGCTCAAGCGGGCCGCGCTCCTGCACGACATTGGCAAACTCGGGGTCTCGAACGCGATCCTCGACAAGAACGGCAAGCTGGACGATGCCGAGTGGCAGGACATGCGCAATCACGCCGCCCTGTCGGAGACCATCCTGGCCCGCGTGGCGGTGTTTCACGAGATGGCCTGTATCGGCGGCGGCCATCATGAGCGGCTGGACGGCAAGGGCTATCCACGGGGGCTGAAGGGCGATGCGATCGTACCCGAGATCCGGATCGTCTCGGTCGCCGACGTGTTCGACGCGCTGACCGCCGACCGACCCTACCGGGCCGCCATGCCGCTTGAGAAGGCGCTCGGCATCATGCGGGCGGATGTCGGCACAGCGTTCGATCCGGCCTGCTTCGCGGCGCTGGAGCGGGCGCTCGCCGCGATCGAAGGGGATCTCGCCCGGGCGGCCTGAGCCGCATCGCCGCTCACCGATCCTCTTGCCTACCGGGCCGGCGCCATCGGGCCGGCCCGGCCGCCGGCAGCCTCGCTGCGGGGCGCGACAGTCCGGGATGCCACGATGACGACCGTGCGCACCGCCCATCCCAGGGCCGTCGAACCCAGGGCACTGAGGCACAGTGCGTCGAGGGCGCGGGTGATCATGGTCCGAGATTCCTGGCGGAGAGAGGCGTGAGGGCGGGCGGCTGCCATCCGGACGTCGCCCGCTTTGCGAGCCCAGAGAGCACGACGCGTCGATACATTCTGATAGGAACGTCCGTTGTATTTAATACAACCTCGTTTTACTTTCTGGTTGTAGCTTTCCTCATCACGCTGGCCCCGCCGGAAGGAGGGCGCCTTCGTCCGCTTCCGGGGACCGCACGATCCGGCCTCACGGGCGACGTCGGGTCGATAGGAGGCCATCCGCTTTCCGGCGGGCCTGCGCCGAAGCGGACCGGCCGCTTTCGGCCAGTTCCAGTCCCGTCGACAGTCGCCCCTAAATGACCGCTGGGGGTGGCAAGCAGCCTGACTGCTTCTGAGTGGGTTTACCGGGAATCGGCCATCCTCGGCCCGCCAGCGCGATTCGAGGATGGCCTGCCGTTGGATCAGTGACCGCCGACGGCGAACGTCGCCCCGGGCTTATCGTGAGTGCCGATACGCTCGACCATGGTTGCCGTCGCCTCGTTCATGCCGACGACGTCGACCGTGATGCCATGGTGGCGGAGCTTCAGGACGACCCGGTCAAGAGCGTTGATAGCCGAGATGTCCCAGAAGTGTGCCGCCTGCAGGTCGATCACCACGCCCGTCAGCCCTTCCTCGCGGAAGTCGAAGGCGGCGTGGAAGGCTTCCGCCGTGGCGAAGAAAATCTGCCCGGTTATCCGGTAGGTCCGCACGTCGCCCTCGCCACGGGAAGACCGGACGGCGAAGAACTTCGTGACCTTGTGGGCGAAGAACAACCCACTCAAGACCACGCCGAACAGCACGCCCTTGGCGAGGTCGTGAGTTGCGACCACCACAGCGACAGTGCCGAGCATGACCACGCTCGACGCCTTCGGATGGGTGACCAGCGTGCGCAGGGATTTCCACTGGAAGGTGTTGATGGAGACCATGATCATCACGGCCACGAGCGACGCCATCGGGATCTGCGCCACGTAAGGCCCGAGCACCACGATGAGGAACAGCAGGAACACACCGGAGAACAGGGTCGAGAGGCGCCCGCGGCCGCCGGAGGAGGCGTTGATGACCGATTGCCCGATCATGGCGCAGCCGGCCATGCCGCCGAGGAACCCGGAAGCGATGTTGGCGACGCCCTGGCCGGCGCATTCACGGTTCTTGTTCGAAGTCGTGTCGGTCATCTCGTCGACGATGGCCGCGGTCATCAAGCTCTCCAGCAAACCGACCATGGTCAAGGTCAGCGAGACCGGAAGGATGATCCACAGCGTGTCGAGGGTGAACGGCACCTGTGGCAGGGCCACCCACGGCAGCTCGCTCGGGAGCGCCCCCATGTCGCCGACCCTGTGGATGCCGAGGCCGAGGTACATCGAGACGGCGGTGAGCAGGACGATGGTCACCAGCGGTGATGGCACGGCCTTGGTCAGGTACGGCAGCCCGTAGATGATGCCGAGGCCAACGGCGGTCATGACGTAGACCGTGGTGCCTTGGCCGAGGAGCTCGGGCATCTGCGCCAGGAAGATCAGGATCGCCAAGGCGTTGACGAAACCGGTGACCACCGACCGCGAGACGAACCGCATCAGGTTGCCCAGGTGCAGGGCCCCGGCGACGATCTGCAGGAGCCCGGTGAGGATGGTGGCGGCGAACAGGTAGCCGACGCCGTGGTCCTTCACGAGGCCGACCATGAGGAGCGCCATGGCGCCGGTGGCGGCGGAGATCATCGCCGGGCGGCCGCCGGCGAATGCGGTGACCACGGCGATACAGAAGGAGGCGTAGAGGCCGACCTTGGGATCGACACCGGCGATGATCGAGAAGGCGATGGCCTCGGGGATCAGGGCCAGGGCGACCACCGCGCCGGCCAGCAGTTCACGCGTGACGTTCGGAGCCCATTCGCTCCGGAGGTGTACGAGATTCATGATGGGTGGGAGACTTTCGTCGTCCCGCACGCGCGACGTCCGCGAACCCGTGCGGGAGGCGCAACACGGCGGGTCGGCCTCCTTGGAGGTCCGCGACACGGTCGCCGTCGATTGCGTGGTCCGGCGGATCGGCGGCCGGAAGAGCCACCCGGGCTTTCACCGGGTCCTGTCGTATGGCCCCTCGTACATCACCAGACTGGTGCGTTGCAACATCCGAACGATACCCAGTGCGTCCCCGCCGCAAAACCGGCTTCGGCGTACCAGCTTTTGCATGTCTGCTGACCGGGCCTATTCAACCCGCATTGTACGGCCGAGGAAGGTCGGAACCAGCCGCCGCTCCGGTCGAACGGACCGAGCTGTGACCCGAAAACAGATCAGTCGGCGGTCTGGACCGACCACGTGGCGTGACGAATGCCCGGGGCGCGGGCCAGTTCGGCCGTGACGGCGTCGAGCTCCTCGGCCTTCACCGCGCTGGCCGTCAGGGTCGCCACCACATCCACCGCGGTCTCGCCCCGCTCCTCCACCTCGACGCTGCCGACCGGGTAGTTCGCAGCCTCCAGGCGCTCCACCAGCAGATCCTGCGCCGGACCGGCCTCGCCGGGCGCCGTGGTGACCTGGACCTCGTAGGTCGCCTCGGTGGCGGATTCGCGAATCGGCGCGCGGTTGATGGCATTCACCAGCGGCCGGAGCGCGGTGTTGCAGGCCAGAACCGTCACCATCACGAACACGGCCTCCAGGGGCAGGTCCGCACCGCAGAACGCCCCGACGGCCGCCGAGCACCACAGGGTCGCGGCCGTGTTGAGGCCGCGGACGTTCATGCCCTCCTTCATGATCACGCCGGCGCCGAGGAAGCCGATGCCGGAGATCACATAGGCCACCGTGCGGACGCCCCCGTCCGGGCCGGTGAGCCGCATGCCGAGATCCACGAAGGCGCTCGCTCCCACCGCGACCAGCACGGCCGTCCGCAGGCCCGCGGTGCGTTGCCGGTACTGGCGTTCGGCCCCGATGATCGTGCCGAGCACGAAGGCCACGAGCAGGCCGATGGCGGATTTCAGTTCTTCGGGGAGGGCGGTGTAGCTGATCATCCGCGGTCTCATGGGAGCGGGGAGGTGACGAAACCGTGACACCATGGCCCGGCCCGGATCCGTAAGCGTATCCGAACCGGGATTGACGGCCGCACCGGGCAGCGGGCACACCGGCAAGAGCCTGAGGATCCCTTAAGAATTCGGGACCCGGTCGAGGAGACGTGCAGGATGCAGCACACGGCCCGAGCGGCGGACGGGGTCCGCGCAAGATCCCGCAGCGCAAGATCCTGCCGCACAGGATGCGTCCGCGTATGAGCGGCGCCCTCGCCGAGCGTCGGCCCGACACCGTTCCCGACGACGCCCTGCACGGCCGCGTCATGGCGCTCCGCGAGGGGCTGGAGCGCGGCCTGATCGGCAGCGCCGGCCTCGTCGAGCGCCTGCTGATCGGGCTGCTCACCGGCGGCCACCTGCTGATCGAGGGCGCGCCGGGGCTGGCCAAGACCCGCGCGGTCAAGCGGCTCGCCGACGGGCTCGACGGCTCCTTCGCGCGCATCCAGTGCACCCCGGACCTGATGCCGGCCGATCTCACCGGCACCACCGTCTGGCGCCAGGACAGCGGCACGTTCGAGTTCCTGCCGGGGCCCCTGTTCCACGCCCTCGTGCTGGTGGACGAGGTCAACCGCGCGCCGCCGAAGGTGCAGTCGGCGCTCCTCGAATCCATGGCCGAGGGGCAGGTGACGGTCTCAGGGACCACCCACCGCCTGTCCGATCCGTTCATGGTCGTGGCGACCCAGAACCCGATCGAGCATGCCGGCACCTTCCCGCTGCCGGAGGCGCAGCTCGACCGCTTCCTGCTGCACGTCGTGGTCGACATGCCCGACGAGACCACGGAGCGGGCGATCCTCGACCTCGTGGAGGGCGAGATCACCCACCACGTCGACGCCATGACCATGCGGTTGTCGCTGGCGGATGTGCGCGCGGCCCGGGAGGCGGCGCTCTCCACCTACGTGTCGCCGGCCCTCAAGGACTATCTCGTGCGGCTGGTGGCGGCGACCCGCACGGATGCGGCGGCCCCGGACCTGCGCGCCATGATCGAGCACCCGGCCTCGCCGCGGGGCACTCTGGCGCTGATGATGGCCGGCAAGGCCCGGGCCTGGCTGCGGGGCCGCGACCACGTCATCCCCGAGGACGTCACGGACCTCGCCCGGGACGCCCTGTCCCACCGCATCGGCCTGACCTGGCGGGCGGCCGCCGAGGGCAAGACGGCGCGCGGCCTCGTCGGCGAACTGGTGCAGCGGGTGCGGGCGCTCTGACGGTGTTCGGGCTCCGGATTCCGGGACGTGCTTCCCCGCCCCCCTCTGCGGGGGAGGAGACCCTGCGCGGCAGCGGGGGAGCGGGGCAGCGCGACGGATCGGGAAATGGCGCCCGTCGCGACCCGTCCGGAAGCGTCGCTCCCCTCGCCCGACCCGGCCTGACGGCCGGGGCCCCCGCAAAGGGGGGAGGAACGGGAAGCGCCGCGGGCATCCACCTCTCGGGCGAGGCGCTGATGGGCCTGCGCCACCTCGCCCGGCGGGGTTCCGCGCCCGCCACCCGGACCCTGGCAGGGCTGCCCGGCGGCATCGTCACCCGGCGCCGCGGCCGCGGCTCCGAGCCGGAGGATGTCCGCCTCTGGTCCGAGGGCGACGACCGCCGCTTCATCGACCGCAACGCCACGGCCCGCACCGGGCAGCTGCATGTCCGCACCCACCACGACGAGCGCGACCGCGCCGTGGTGCTGCTCGCCGATTTCCGGCCCTCCATGCTGTTCGGCACCCGCCGGGCCCTGCGCTCGGTGGCGGCCGCCGAGGCCCTGGCGCTGCTCGGCTGGCGGGTCGCGGCCGATGGCGGCCGGGTCGGCCTCGCGGTGGCCTCGGCCGGCGCGCCGACCGTGCTGCGGCCGGCGGGCGGCGAGCGCGCCATGATCGCGGTGACCGGCGCCCTCGCCCAGGCCCATGCCGACGCCCTCGGGACCGAGTCCGGTTCGCGGGCCCACGCGGAGCCGCCGCTCGAGGCGACCCTCGCCCTCGCCCGCAGCCTGCTGCCGGCCGGCGGCCACCTCGTCATCGCCAGCGCCCTCGACGATCCCGGCCCGGGCTTCGACGAGCTCCTGACGCTGCTCGCCGAGCGGATCGCCATCCGGCTGATCCTGGTGAGCGACGCCTTCGAGCGCGCCCGGCCACCGGGATACTACCCCTTCGCCCTCGCGGATGGCCGCCGCGGGACCGCGCTGCCGACGGCGGCCGGGCCGGCGGGCGAATCCGCCGAGGCCCGGCTCGCCGACTATGCCAGGCGCGGCATCGCGGGCGTGCGCCTCGACGTCGAGACCGGCCCGGAGGCCTACGCGCCGCTCATGGAGCGCCTCGATGCGGTGCTGTGAGGTCCGACACGGCGGTCCGATCCGATGAACCCCGTCACTCCCGCCGAGATTCCCCTGTCCCTCGAACAGCTCCGGGGCCTGCATCTGCCCGGCGGCGCCGCCGGCGCCCTGCAGGGGGAGGTCGTCGCCGCGGCGGCTCTGGGCTTCCTTGCCGCCCTGCTGGTGGGGCTTGTCCGCTACGGGCGCGGCCGGGCGCGGGCCGGCATCCGCCGGGCGGCGCTGGCCGAACTCGCCCGGAGCCGGAATCTCGATCCGGAGGCGCGCCTCGTCGCCCAGGCCCGGCTCCTGCGCCGTCTCGGCCGGACCCTCGGCGGCGAGACCGAGGCCCGGGCGACGGGCGCCGACTGGGCCGCCCGCCTGGACGCGCTGTTCAGGACCGATTTCTTCACCCGGGGCGCCGGCCGGGTGCTCGCCGACGGGCTGTACCGGCGGCAGGATCCCGACCTCGACGCCCTGGACGCCGAACTCGGCCGCCTGATCGGACGGCTGCGGGCATGAGCGCGTTCCTGCCCACGTGGCTCAGCGCCCTCCTGTCGGCCTTCGACTGCGCCGCGCCCTGGGCGCTCCTGGCCCTCCCCCTGCCCCTGCTGGCCGCCCGCCTGATCCCGGCCGAGCCCGAGGGCGGCAGCGGCGCCCTGCGCGTGCCCGGCACGCTGGTGGGCGGGGCGCGCTCCGGCGCCGACCTCGCGGCCCGGGGGCGGCGGCGGGCCCTGCTGACCTGGACGCTCTGGATCGCCCTGGTGGCGGCCCTGTCGGGTCCGCGCCTCGTCATGCCGGCGGCCGCGCTCCCGGCCTCGGGCCGCGAGATCATGATCGCCATGGACCTGTCGGGCTCGATGGAGCGGCGCGACTTCGCCCTCGACGGCGAGACCGTGAACCGGCTCACCGCGGTCAAGCGCGTCGGCACCGACTTCATCCGCCGCCGGGCCGGGGACCGGATCGGCCTCGTGATCTTCGCCGACCAGGCCTACGTGGCGGCGGCCCTGAGTTTCGACACCGCCGCGGTCGCCCGCGCCCTCGACGAGGCGACGATCGGCATCAGCGGCCGCTCCACCGGGATCGGCGACGGCCTCGGCCTCGCCCTGCGCCGCCTGGACCCGCGGGATGCGGACGGCGAGGCCGCCTCCGGGAGGCAGTCCGGTGCCAAGGCCGCGAAAGCCGTGATCCTGCTCTCGGACGGCGCCAACAATGCCGGTCAGACCGCCCCCAAGGACGTGGCGGACCTCGCCAAGACGCTGGGCATCAAGATCTACACCATCGCGCTGGGGCCCCGCGACATGGCCGATGCCGATGGCGAGCAGGACGTGGTCGACACCGAGACCCTGCGCGACATGGCGCAGGCGAGCGGCGGCGAGGCGTTCCGGGTGCGCACCACCGAGGATCTGGTCCGCGTCGCCGACGCCATCGACCGGCTGGAGGGCGGCCGCGCCCTGGCTCCGCCCTTGCCCCTGCGCCGGGACCTCTGGCCCTGGCCGGCCGCCCTGGCGCTGCTGGCCGCCGCCGCCCTGCTGGCCAGCCGGAGGGGGGCGTGATGGATCCACGTTTCGCCGCCTGTCCGGCACACGCCCTCATCCTGAGGTGCCCGAGCGCAGCGGAGGCCTCGAAGGAGCCCTCCCGCCGGCCGCGCGATCCCTGGAGCCCTCCTTCGAGGCCCGCTGCGCGGTCACCTCGGGATGAGGGGATCCGGGTGGGAGACGCCGCCCGATGAGCTTCCTCGACGCCTTCGCGCTGCTGCGCCCCTGGTGGTTCCTGGCGATCCCGGTGGTCGTCCTGCTGGCGCTCCGAGCCGCGTGGCGCTCGGCGCCGTTGGGCGACTGGGCCCGGGCGGTGGATCCGGCGCTGATGGCCCATCTCGCCCGCACCGGCGCGGTGCTGGGCGGCCGGCGGCAGGCGAACCTCGCCGCCGCCCTGGCGGCCGGCCTGATCGCCCTCGCGCTCACCGGCCCCGCGGTGGAGCGGGCGGACGGGCGGACCTTCCGCAACCTCGACGAGACCGTGATCGTCGTCGACCTGTCCCGCTCGGTCACGGAGGGCGGCAACCTCCAGGGCGTCCGGCAGGCCGCCGCCGCCGTCGCCGAGGCCGCCGGCACCCGGGCGGTCGCCCTCGTGGTCTACGCGGGCGACGCCTACCTCGCCGCCTCCCCCACCACCGACCGCGACAGCCTCGGCACAACCCTGTTCGCCCTCGATGCCGACACGGTGCCGGACCGCGGCACCCATCCCGAGCGCGGGCTGGCGCTGGCCCGCCGCACCCTGGCGGAGGCCAACGTCGTGGCGGCCGACGTGGTGCTGATCAGCGACGGCGACGGCATCGGCGAGGCCGCCACCCGCGAGGCCCGCGCCATCGCCGAGCACGGCTGGCGGCTCCAGGCGCTGTTCGTCCCCGCCGACAAGCCGCTGCCGCCCGGCGCGCCGAAGCCCGACCGGGCCGCCCTCGACGCCCTCGTCCGGGCCGGCGGCGGCACCGTCGCCGACATCGCGACCCCCGGCCCGGTGCTCGACGCGGTCGGCGCCGGGCTCAGTCAGCACCTCGCGGCGGGCGGCTACGGCGTGCTGGCCTATGCGGATCTCGGGCGCTGGCTTCTGCTGCTGGCGGCCCTGCCGGTCCTGGTCCTGTTCCGCAGGAGCGCCTGATGCGGCTCACCCTCCCCGACACGGGCTTCGCCGTCCCGCTCCGCGCCGGCCTGCCGCCGCGCTGGCGCCGCCGCGCCCGGATCGCCGGCCTGGCGCTGGCGGGGATCGGCCTCCTGGCGCTGCTCGCCGTCTCGCAGCCCCGGACCGGCTTCGGGCGCCTGCTGATGGGCCTCGGCCTGCCGGGGCTGGCCGCGGACGTCTTCGTCGATCCGGCCTGGCGCGCCGCCGCGCTCTACGAGGCCGGCCGCTACGCGGACGCGATCGCGCTGTTCCGCACCGGCGGGCGGCGCGCGACCTACAATCTCGGCAACGCGCTCGCGAAGGCGGGCGACCTCGAGGGCGCGCTGGCGGCCTACGACGAGGCCCTGCGCTTCAACCCCCGCGACGCCGACGCCCAGGCCAACCGCTCGCTGATCGCCCGGATGCGGGCCGAGGTGATCGATCGCGGGCCCGGCGGCGGCATCGCCAACGGCACCGCCCAGTACGGCGCCCGCTACAACAACACCGCCAACCAGGACCAGAACAACGACATCAACGCCGCCTCCAGCGGCGAGGGGCTCGCCGGCAACAAGGAATCGAACGCCAGCGCGTCGCTGCCCGGCAACAGCAAGGTGTCCCGCCGGGGCAAGGCCGAGCAGCAATCGATCGACACCGGCAAGGGCCAGGCCCGGGGCTCGGCCGGCGACGCGGCGGGCCGGGGCCGGACCGGGGGCGGTTCCGCCATGGTGGCCGAGGCGCCCGAGCGCGAGGTCCGCCGGGTGACCAAGAGCTTCGAGGCCCACGAGATCCGACCGGACCGGCTCTGGCTCCAGACCCTGCCGGACGATCCCGGCCGCTATCTCAAGCTGCGCCTGCGCGCCGAGCAGACCCGCCGGGTCGAGGCCGGCACCGCGATTCCCGCCGGGAGCAACCCGTGGTGAGTTTTTCTGGGATCTTCGAGAGGCGCGCCCGCGCGCTCCTCCTCCTCGCTCCCCTCCTCGCTCCCCTCCCCGCCCGCGCGGAGATCGAGCCGGGCGACCTCACCCTGACGGTGACCGCCGAACTGAACGGCAACAGCGCGCCTTTCTCCCGCGAGATGGTGCTCTTGAAGATCCACGGGGTCTACAAGCAGCCGATCCTGCTCGAGGAGGTGGTGCAGCCCTCCCTTGCCAACTTCTCCTGGACGCAGCTCGGCCGGGATCACTGGAGCAAGACCAAGCTTCCCGACGGCCAGAGCGCCATCGCGTTCGACCGCACCGTGGCGGTCTTCCCGCACCATGCCGGGCAGTTCACCATCGAGCCGTTCACCCACAAGCTCACCGTCAACGATGTCGGCGAGCGGCGGGTGGTCGAGGTGCGCTCGAAGCCGATCCCCTTCCCGGTCGCACAATGGACCGAGCCCAGCGGCGGCCCCGACGCCAAGGAGCCCTGGTGGCTGCCGGCCAAGGACGTGGCGATCACCGATTCCTGGAGCCCGGATCCCGAGACCATCAAGGTCGGCGAGACCACCCGCCGGATCGTCACCCTGGAGGCGCAGGGTATGGTGGCTGAGGGCCTGCCGCCCCGGCCGGTCATGCGCACCCGCGGCATCATCACCTTCGCGGGCCCCGTCACCCGCGAGACCCTGCTGACCCCCTCGGGCCCCGTGGCGCGGGCCACCTACCAGTGGGACGTGAAGCCCGGCGTGCCGGAGATCATCCCCCTCGACGCCATCGCGATCCCGTGGTTCGACACCAACACCCGCACCATGCGCGAGACCGAGATCCCGGCCCGGCAGATCGGCGGCGGCCTGCCCGACCGGGAGACCGACCGGGCGCCCCCCGCGATCCCCTCGCCGCTCGTGGTCGCCGCCTCGGCGCTGGCCGCCTTCGGGCTGGGCTTGGCGCTGATCGGCTTCGGCCTGGGCCGGCCCTCCTTGCGCCTGTCCCGCCCGACCCGGCGCGCGCTGCAGGCGGCGGCCCGTTCCGGAGATCCCGCCGGGTTCCGCGCGGTCCTGGACACGGCGATGCGGGAAGCGCCGGACCTGGCTCGCATCTGGCGGGCGCGGCCCGGTCTTGTCGCATCCTTCGCGGCTCTCGACCGGTCGGTGTTCGGCGCATCGGGCGCGCCGGTCCCGGACCTGAGGGCATTGGCCAACGCCCTGTCCCGGTCCGAACCGGTCGCCGCCGCGGCCCGGGAACCGGACCGGCTCGCCCCCCTCGACGGTCCGGCCCGCTGACTGATCGTCGGCTTGTGAACGCGCCTCCGGGAACGGCGCGCCGCATGGCGGCTTGGGCTGCCGGCGCTGATCGCCACCGGAGATTTCGTTCATGCCCGCGATCCTGAACAGACCCGCATGTGCGCTGGCCGCGATGCTCGTCCTCGGCCTGGTCGTCCCCACCGCGCTGCCGTCGGCGGCCTTCGCCCGGTCCTCCGGCACCGAGCGCACGCTGAAGATGGTCGACACCGACAAGGACGGCACGATCGATCTGGCCGAGGCCCAGGCCGCGGCCGGCAAGGTCTTCGACGCCGCCGAGACCGACAAGGACGGGACCGTCGACGCCAAGGAGCTGAAGGGCCGGGTCAGCAAGACGGACCTGAAGGCCGCCGACACCGACAACGACGGCACCCTCGACCGCAAGGAATACCTCGCCCTGGTCGAGCAGCGCTTCAAGGCGGCCGATCCCGACAAGGACGGCACGCTCGACGCCAAGGAACTCAAGACCCCGGCCGGACGCAGCCTGCTGCAGCTCCTGAAATAGGCGCGGATCCCGGAGACCCGCCGTTGCACAGTCCATGAGCAAGTATTATTCCTGTGCAACGGCTCAAGTTCTGGGCAGGCATCAATATTTTGCACTATCTTGCGTCATCTGAATTGGCCTCGTAGGTTTCGGTCATCCGGGCGGCAAAGCATCGGATGAACCACCAGGGAGGAGCGCGATGGCACGCGCCAACGAGGTCAAGGACAGGTTCCGCGCGCGGCTGCAGGAGGCGGATGCCCGCAGCAACGACTTCCGCAAGAAACTCCTGGAGGAAGGCGCCCGGGCGCTGGAGCCGGTGGTCGGCGTCCTGAACCTCATGGCCGAGGTGCTCAACGAGGAGGACAACGTCCACGGCAGCATCACCGGCCTCGAGGCCAAGATCGATCAGGACAACTTCATCAGCCTCTGCGCGCGGCTGCGCGGGACCGACACCGAGCAGAAGATCAAGATCAAGTACGGTCCGGAACTCGGCGGCAGCAACTACATCTCGGTCTCGGGCCTGAACCAGCGCTACAACGAGCGCCTCGTGCCGGGGGCTGCGAGCTGCGCCATCGGCCGGACCGTCGGCAGCGACATCCAGCTCGACGAGCACCGGGGCGACGAGCTGGCCGAGGTGGTCCGCGAGGTGGTCGAGGATTTCTATGCCGCCCAGATCGAGCAGCGCAGCCACTTCGCCTACGCCCGCTGAGCCTTGCGGCTTCGCCGATCGATCCAGCACGGTGGGTTCATGACAGGGCGCGGGTCCGCTCTCCCGCACGGGAGGGGACCCGCGCCGATCCGAACCGATCTGTGAACCCGCCGCGCCCCCCCGACCCACCAGCGCGGGAGCCGGAAAACCGGATTCCCCTTCCCGGCATCCTGCGCTAAGCCTGTCCCGATGGGGATGGAGCGCCCCGACAACCGCCCGACTCGGAGGCCGGGCTGATGGCTCCTACCGCACGGGCGCGCCTCAGCCGTCCGCGGTGGGGCCGTGCGCCGAAGCCGCGACAGGACGTGGCTGCCCGACCGAACAGGAAGGGCCGGCATGATCAACACCCTCATCGTCGTTGTCGGAGCCGGGCTCGGGGGCGGGTGCCGCCACGGGATCAACGTGGCGGTCGCCCGGCTGCTGCCGGGCCTCGGCTTCCCCCTGGCCACGCTGATCATCAACGTGCTGGGCTCGTTCCTGATGGGCGTGCTCGCCGAGGGCTTCGCCCTGCGCGGCGCGGCGGGTCACCCGGCACGGCTGTTCCTGACCACGGGCGTGCTCGGCGGCTTCACCACCTTCTCGACCTTCTCCCTCGACGCGATCAGCCTGTACCACCGGGGCGAGACCGCCGCCGCCGCCCTCTACGTTGGGGCCTCGGTGGCGACCGGCCTGATCGGGCTGGTGGCGGGCCTCACCCTGGTGCGGGCGGTCCTGAGCGGCAGCTGAGGCCGTCCCGGCTTCAAAAGGGCTGCGAGCTTTTGCGGCTCCGGGGCGGAGCCCGGGTCGTTCAGGGGCTCCGCCCCCGAACCCCGCCAAAGGGCTGAGCCCTTCGGAAACCCCTCTCAATCCGCGATGAACTTCAGCCGGTGGTCGCGGTAGAGGTCGACGATCGCCGCCGCGGTCTCCTCGATGGAGCGGCGCGTCACGTCGATGGTCGGCCAGCGGTTCCGGGTGAACAGCCGGCGGGAGGCGGTGATCTCGTCCGCCACCGCCGAGCGGTCGACGTAGAGGGACGATTCGTCGGCGTTGAGGCTGGAGAGCCGGTTCTGGCGGATCTGCACGATCCGCTCCGGCGAGGCGAACAGCCCGACCACCAGGGGCTTGCGGGCGCGCTCGATCGCCGGCGGCAGCGGCATGCCCGGCACCAGCGGCAGGTTGGTGGTCTTGAGGCCGCGATTGGCGAGGTAGATCGAGGTCGGCGTCTTCGAGGTCCGGCTGACGCCGAGCAGGATCACGTCCGCGTCCTCGAGATCCTCCGGCAGGTTGCCGTCGTCGTGGGCCAGGGTGAAGTTCATCGCGTCGATGCGCTTGAAGTACTCGGCGTTCAGCATGTGCTGGGCGCCGGGCCGGGCCGTGGTCTCGGCGCCGAGATAGGCGCGCAGCAGGTCGTGGACCGGCCGCAGCACCGACAGGCAGGGCGAGCCGGTCTCCCGCGCGACCTCCTCCAGCCGCTCGCCGAGGTCGCCCCCCACCAGGGTGTAGAGGACGAGACCCGGCGCCGCCCGGATCTCCGAGATCACCCGGTCGAGCTGCGCGGCCGAGCGCACCAGCGGATAGACGTGCTCGATCGCCGACACGCCCTCGTACTGCGCGGCCGCCGCGCGCCCGACATTGATCAGCGTCTCGCCGGTGGAGTCGGAGACGAGGTGGAGGTGGAAGTAGCTGCGGCCCATTCCGATCGCCTCTGCGGTCGCCATTCGCGGCGCCACGTTGTCCACCGCCGGCCGCCAGGGGAGTCGATGAGTGTGGATAGGATGCCCCGCCGGGCCGGTCCAGGGCGATACCGGTGCGCGCTATCGACTCCGCCGTTCACAGGCAGACGATCGGGGCGCATGGATTCCGCCTCACTGGGAGAATCCGGGACGCGTCCGGGTTCCGCACACGACTCGGCGTTGCCAAGGCGCTGTCGGATCTGGTCGTTCTCGCAAGATGGAGCAAATCCTTTAAAGCCTCGTTAACGGCGCGGCGCCGGGGACCGCCTGTGGACGCTTTTGTGCCCCCGTGATTCGGCCCCCCAAGAGAAAAAACAGAGTCCTAGATTCTCTCTTTTCTTTTCGAAGGGGCCTGTGTGGGGATCGGCGCGCCTCGACTCGACAGGAGGCCCGCCGACGGGCATGCGGGATGACGGATACGGGATGGGAACGACGATGACGGGGACGGAGCGCAAGTCCGAGCGGAAGGTGCTGCGCGTCCTCGACGGGGAGGCGATCGGTCCGCCCCCCGCCTGGATGATGCGGCAGGCCGGCCGCTACCTGCCGGAATACCGGGCGACCCGGGCCGAGGCCGGCTCGTTCCTCGACCTCTGCTACAGCCCCGACTTCGCCGTCGAGGTGACGCTCCAGCCGATCCGGCGGTTCGGCTTCGATGCCGCGATCCTGTTCTCGGACATCCTGGTCGTGCCCCATGCGCTCGGTCAGGACGTGCGCTTCGTGGAGGGCGAGGGGCCGCGCCTCGATCCCCTCGACGGCCGGGAGGCCTTTTCGAAGCTGCGCGAGGCCGGCGACCCGGCGGTGATGACCCATCTCGCACCGGTCTTCGAGACGGTGACGCGGCTGCGCGCGGAACTGCCCGGCGAGACCACGCTGCTCGGCTTCTGCGGCGCCCCCTGGACGGTGGCGAGCTACATGATCGGCGGTCGCGGCACCCCGGACCTCGCCCCCGCGCGGGCGCTGGCCGAGGGCGACACGGCGCTGGTGGACGCGCTGATCGACCGCCTCGTCACGGTGCAGACCGATTACCTCGTGCGCCAGCTCGAGGCCGGCGCCGACGCCGTGCAGATCTTCGAGTCCCATGCCGGCACGCTGCCCCTCGCCGTGCCGACCTCCGACGGCACCGTCGAGCCCGTCGGCGACGTGGCGGAGAGCGCCCTGCCGGGCGCCCCCGCGGCGGACGCCCTCACCCGCTGGTCCCTGCAGCCGATCGCCCGGATGGTGGCGGGCGTCCGCGCCCGGGTGCCGGGCGCCAAGATCATCGTGTTCGCCCGCGGCTCGGGCCTCGACGGCCATGCCCGGGTGGTGCCGGAGACCGGCGCCGATGCCGTCGGCGTCGACTGGGGGGTGGACCTGAAGGCCCTGCGGGCGACGGTGCCGGCCACCACGGTGACGCAGGGCAACCTCCATCCCGAGACGCTGATCGAGGGCGGCGCGGCCCTCGACGCGGCGGTGGATGCCGTTCTGGAGGCGACCGCCGGCCGGCCGCACATCTTCAACCTCGGCCACGGCATCACGCCCCAGACGCCGGTGGCCCATGTCGAGCGGATGCTCGCCCGGCTCCGCGGCCAGGGTTGAGGCTGCGCCCGTGCTGTACGACTGGATCAAGGCCGGCCACGTGATCAGCCTGATCGCCTGGATGGCGGGCATGCTCTACCTGCCGCGGCTGTTCGTCTACCATGCGAGCCTGCCGCCGGGCTCGGAGGCGCAGAGCGCGACCTTCAAGGTGATGGAGCGCCGCCTGCTCAAGGCGATCATGAACCCGGCCCTGATCGCCACCTGGCTGTTCGGGGTGGCGCTCGCCTGGATGAGCGGCTTCTATGCGAGCCCCTGGCTCCAGGCGAAGTTCGCGCTGGTCCTGGCGATGACCGGTATCCACGGCTGGCTCGCCCGGATGGTCAAGGATTTCGCCGCCGACCGGAACACCCGCGGTCATCGGTTCTACCGGGTGCTCAACGAGGTGCCGACGCTTCTCATGATCGGCATCGTCATCCTGGCGATCGTCAAGCCGGGCTTCTGATCCCGGGTCGATTCACCCGGCTGCCGCGCTGCGCGGAGCCTTTCCGCCGCCGGGCCGTTGCCTGGCCATGCCGAAGCCGCTCGTCCTCGCCCTGGCCCTCGCCGCCCTCGCGGCTCCGATCGCCGCCCCGGCTGCCCGGGCCGCGAGCTTTCCGTGCGACAGGGCCGAGGCTCCGGACGAGAAGGCGATCTGTGCCCATCTCCCGCTCAACGACCGGGACGTCGAGATGGCGACCCGGTTCGAGATCCTGAAGAGCGTGCTGCCCATGGGCGGCCAAGCCAAGCTGCGCGACGATCAGGAGGCGTGGCTGACGGAGCGGCGCGCCTGCAGCGGCGACGTCGCCTGCCTGACAGCCGCCTACGACGGGCGGCTCAAGGTGCTGCGCGGGGTGCTGTCCGAATTCGCCAAGCAGGGCCCGTAGCCGTCGCGGTGCTCCGCAAGGACACCACCACGACGGTCCGCCCTCCTCAGAGCCGCGCCAGCAGCCGCTCCGCCAGCGGGTTCTCGGCCGCGAAGGCATAGTCGACCCGCCGCACCGTCACGGCCCGCGCCCCCGCCTCGACCAGGGCGCCGGCGAGGTCGAACACCGCGCCCTCAGGGCAGCGCAGGACGATCTCGCCCTCCGGGCCCTTCGGGGCGCCGTAGGGCAGCTCGGCCTCGTGCAGGCCCGCCAGGGTGGCGAGGTCGATGGTGCCGCTCTCCGGCAGGGCGGCCCGCACCTCCCGGGTGGTCCGGGCGCGTTCCTCGGCGGCGATGCGGCCGAGCACGGTGCGGAGCGCCGCCCGCTGGCCCTCGCCCCAGGGCGCCTTCAGCGAGGCGACGAGGTTCGCCTCCGAGCGCAGGATGATGCCGTCGTCCAGCACCTTCAGGGCGTTGGCGGAGAGCGTCGCCCCCGTCGTGGTGATGTCGACCACGATCTCGGCCGAGCCCGCCGCCGGCGCCCCCTCGGTGGCGCCGAGGCTCTCGACGATCCGGTAATCGGCGACGCCCTTCTCGGCGAAGAACCGGCGGGTCAGATTCACGTATTTGGTGGCGACCCGCAGGCGCCGCCCGTGGCGGGTGCGCATGCCGGCGGCGACCTCGTCGAGGTCGGACATGTCGCGCACGTCGATCCAGGCCTGGGGCACGGCGACCACCACGGTGGCGTTGCCGAAGCCCAGCGGCGTCAGCAGCTCCACTTGGCCGCGCACGTCCGGCAGGGTCTCGCGGATCAGGTCCTCGCCGGTGACGCCGAGATGGGCGGCGCCCGAGGCGAGCTGCGCGGCGATCTCGGAGGCCGAGAGGTAGCGCACCTCGACATCGGGGACGCCGAGCAGCTTGCCCCGGTAGTCGCGGGCGCCGGCGCCCTGGGCGAGCTTCAGACCGGCCCGGCCGAAGAACGCGCTGGCGTTCTCCTGCAGGCGGCCCTTGGATGGCACGGCGAGGATCAGCGGCATGGCGGTCGCGTCCGAAGCACTCATCGGCCGGCTCCCGCCACGCGCGCGATCCAGAAGGTGCAGCCCACCGCGGGCAGGGGCGCTGGGCTGCCGAGATGGCCGAGCAGGCCGTCGTAACGGCCGCCGCCGACCAGGATCGGGCCCTGCCCCTCGGTCACCTCGAAGATGAAGCCGGTATAATAGTCGAGGTTGCGGGCGAAGCCGCCCTGGAAGCGGAACCGCTCGATCGGCAGCCCGCGGGCCGCGATGAAGCCGGTGCGCTCCTCGAACAGGTCGAGGGCGGCCGCGAGGGCGTCGTGGCGGATGCCCGCGTCGGCCACCAGCGCCCGCAGGTCGCGGGCGGCGGCATCCGGATGGCCGGCGATGGCCCGGTAGCGGTCGAGGAGCGCACGGTTCTCGGCGTTGAGCCCGGCCCCGCCATGGGCCTGCGCGGAGGCCTTGGCGAGGAAGCGCTCGGCGATCTCGCCGGCGCTGCGCCCGCCCACCGCCGAGATCCCGGCGATCGCCAGCACGTCCTCCACGAAGGCGCGCACGCCCCGCGGGTCCTGGCCCTGGATCGCCGCCAGCAGGCCCGCATGGGGATCCTCCGGGCGGGTCCCCTCGGCGCCGTTGGTGACCACGTCCAGCGAGCGCCCGGCGGCCAGCGCCCGGAGCGTCCGGCGCTTGGCGGCGGGCGGGACCGCGAGGCCGTCGAGGAGCGCCACGGTCAGCCCCATGTCGCCGAGCCGCACCGCCGGATCGGTCCGGCCGAACAGGGCGAGGCCCTCGAGGGCGAGACCCAGCACCTCGGCGTCGGCGGCCGGCGTGTCGGTGCGCCCGATCGACTCGATGCCGGCCTGGAAGAACTCGTCGGGCTCGTCGGCGGCGAGGCGGAAGACCGGACCGCAATAGCTGTAATCGGCCACCTGCCCGTCGGCCTCCGCCCGGTGGAGGCGACAGACGGGAATCGTGAATTCCGGCCGCAGGCACAGCTCGGCGCCGCCCGCATCCTGCGTGACGAAGATCCGCCGGCGGATGTCCTCGCCCGACAATTCGAGGAACGGCTCCAGCGGCTGCAGCACCGGCGGCGTCACGGGCCGATAGCCCGCCGCCGCCAAATGCGCGAGCAGCCGCGTGCGCGCCGCATCCCCCGCCCCCGTCTCGCCTGCCTCCGGTCGTGTCATCGGATCCATCCTCGCGGGCGCTCTGTAGCAACCGTGGCCGGACTTGGCGACACGTCGCAGGGCGGTGCGGTGCGCAGGACTGCGCAGGTCCCCGTACCGCGGACCGATACGCGCTACGGCGCCACAGACTTCACCCGCTCGGAGCAGCCGCTCAGAGCGGCCGGCCGCCGCCGAGACGCGCCCCGCGGGGGCGCCGGACCGGCTTGCGGCGGGCGATCACGGTCAGGGCCGGCGCTCCGGCGATCCCGGCGCTCAGGACGGGGGCGCTGCCGGTCCCGGGGGTGGCCTGGGCGACGGCGCTCGGCAACCGGTCGAGGACCGGCCGGGCGGCCCAGACGGGGCCTGTCCCGGCGCAGATCAGGCCGGCCGACAGGATGAGGATCTTCGCGCGCATCCCGACATCTCCCCCGACCCCTCCACGGAACCGACCGAGGATAACGCCGCCGGAGCCGCCGCGTTCGACCTGCGCGCCTCAGGTCTCCGAAGCCGTGAAATGCCGGGCCAGCACGGCGCGGACCTGCGCCACCAGATCGGCCTCCGGACACGAGATCTGCGCGGGCCGCGCCGCCTTCCACTCGGCGTTGCTGGCGATGGATTCGGCCGCCTGGGCACCCGCGATCAGGTCCTTGATCTGGACCTCGCCGGCCAGACGCTCGTTCGAGCCCTGGATCACCGCCACGGGTGCGCGCCGGCGGTCGGCGTATTTCATCTGCGCCTTCATGCCGGCGGCGCCGAGGTAGAGCTCCGCCCGGATGCCGTCGGCGCGCAGGAGCGCCACCAGCCGCTGGTAATCGGCCATGTTCTCCCGGTCGAGGACCAGCACCACCACCGGCCCGGGCGCCTCGGCGCCGGCGAGCAGAGGGCTGCCCACGAGCTGCAGGGCCGAGAACAGCCGCGAGACGCCGATCGAGAAGCCGGTGGCCGGGACCGGCTCGGACCGGAACCGCCCGACGAGCCCGTCGTAGCGCCCGCCGCCCGCCACCGAGCCGAAGCGCACGGTCTGGCCGTCCTCGTTGGTGACCGGAAACGTCAGCTCGGCCTCGTAGACCGGGCCGGTATAGTATTCGAGGCCGCGCACTACGCTCGGATCGGCGCGGATCACGTCGTGGCCGTAGCCGGCGGCGGCGCAGAGGCGCATGATCGCGTGCAATTCGGCGATGCCCGCCCGGCCGGTCTCGGACTCGCCGACCGCGTCGTGCCAGCCGGCGAAGAACTTCTCCCAGAACGCCATCTTGTCGGCGCCGTCGCCGGCATCGGCCTGGAACGACACGTAGGCGAGGATCCGGCCGATCGCCGCCGCGTCGAGGCCCGCGCCCTTGGTGAAGTCGCCGCTCTCGTCCTTGCGGCCGGCGCCGAGGAGATCGCGCACCCCGTCGACGCCGAGCCGGTCGAGCTTGTCGATCGCCCGCAGGACCGTCAGGCGCTGGCCGGCCTTGTCGGGACCGGCGAGCCCGATCGCCTCCATGACGCCATCGAGCACCTTCCGGTTGTTGACCTTGACCACGTACTGGCCGCCGAGCCCGAGGCGGTTCAGCGTGTCGGCCATCAGCATGCAGGTCTCGGCATCGGCCGCGACGCTGCCGGCGCCCACGATGTCGGCGTCGAACTGCATGAACTGGCGGAAACGGCCCGGCCCCGGCTTCTCGTTGCGGAACACGTAGCCGGCCCGGTAGCTGCGATACGGCTTGGGCAGGGCGTCGTAGTTCTCGGCGACGAAGCGCGCGAGCGGCGCCGTCAGGTCGTAGCGGAGCGACAGCCACGCCTCGTCGTCGTCCTGGAACGAGAACACGCCCGCGTTCGGACGGTCGAGGTCGGGCAGGAACTTGCCGAGCGCCTCGGTGTACTCGACGAAGGGCGTCTCCAGGGCCTCGAAGCCGTAGAGCTCGAAGCTCTTGCGGATCGTCTCCAGCATCCGCCCCTGCGCGGCGATCTCACCGGCGCGCCGGTCGACGAAGCCGCGCGGCAGGCGGGGCTTCAAGGTCTCGGCCTTCTCGGCCTTGGGGGTGTCGGCCTTGGACATGTGCGCGCGTTCGCTTCTCGCGGACCCGGAGCCCGGGTCCGGCATCGGATCTTGAATCGTCTCCGCCGGGCGGAGAACCCTTGGCCGGGCTCTAAAGCATGCCGCGCGAAAGGGGAATTCGGTTGGCGGGGCTTCGATTGGCGGGACTCAGTACGGCGCCGTCAGCTTGAGCCAGAGCAGGGCCGCGAGGCTCACCACGGCGATCGGCATCTGCAGCGGACGCAGGCGGGCATGCGCCAGCGGCACCTCGCCGGCGCGCGCCGCGATCGGGTCGAGGATCCCGATGGCGGCGTAGCCGAGGATCAGCATCGCCAGCGCCGGCACGGCCTTGCCCATCACCGCCGTGAACAGGCTGGCCAGCCCGAGACCGTACAGGATCAGCATCGTCACGAGCTGCGATACCTGCGGGCCGCCCTCGGTCCGGAAGCTGACGCCCCGGCGCACCCCGGCCAGGAACAGCAGGATCGAGGCCGCATAGAGCAGGGTGAACAGCGCCACCAGATAATCGAGGGGCTGGCCGTTCAGCCACCACGCCACCGCGGCCCCGACGGCGATCGGCACCATGGGGCCGAAGCCGAAGACGAGGTCGAGCCAGGGGATCCGGCGCGGCTCGCGCGTGGTGAGGGTGCGTCCGGTAGCGTCGTCGCGCATGGCGGTCAGGGGGGACTCTCGGTTGGACGGTCTGCTGCGCTGCAGCACCGGGACGGGGAACGGCCGCGCGCCGGCCCGGTTCCGATGACCCCGTCTGCGGGCTTGCCTCTCTAGCGCCGGCTCGGCGCCCCGGCGAGGCCCTTGCGGCCGGGCCTTTGCGGTCCCCGTGCCGGCACCCCGCGCCGGGCCCTTGAGTGCGGGCGAAAAAGGCGTTATTTCTACTGGGCCCTCATCACAAGGTCTGCGCCGCAGCGCGCCCGTGAGCCGCGAGGGTCCTGCCTCATCGGTTTCGCCAATCTGACCCCGGGCCCCTCGCCGCAGCGCGGCCCGCTCTTCGGCGCCCATCCCCCGGGTGCCTGGCACTGAACCGGCCCTCCCACCTCTTCCGTCGGTTGCAAGACACCCCATGACGCCAAACCCCGACGCCCTCGCCGACATCGAGACCGCGGAGCCGGCCGATGCGCCCACCATGCCCGCCGCCCTCGAGGGCGTCCGCGAGGTCAAGCTCCAGGACCTCAAGTCGAAGACGCCCACCGACCTGACGGCCTTCGCCGAGGAGGTCGAGGTCGAGAACGCCTCGACCATGCGCAAGCAGGAGCTGATGTTCGCCATCCTGAAGCAGCTCGCTGCCAAGGAGGTCGAGATCATCGGCTCGGGCACCGTCGAGGTGCTGCAGGACGGCTTCGGCTTCCTGCGCTCCTCCGACTCGAACTACCTGCCCGGCCCCGACGACATCTACATCTCGCCGACCCAGATCCGCCGCTTCGGCCTGCGCACCGGCGACACCGTCGAGGGCCCGATCCGCGGCCCCAAGGACGGCGAGCGCTACTTCGCGCTCCTCAAGGTCAACACGATCAACTTCGAGAACCCGGAGAAGATCAAGCACAAGGTCCACTTCGACAACCTGACGCCGCTCTTCCCGACCAAGCGGTTCAAGCTCGAGCTGGACAACCCGACCAAGAAGGATTTCTCCCCGCGGATCATCGACATCGTGGCGCCGATCGGAAAGGGCCAGCGCGCCCTGATCGTGGCGCCGCCGCGCACGGGTAAGACCGTGCTGATGCAGAACATCGCGCAGTCGATCACCCTCAATCACCCCGAGTGCTACCTGATCGTGCTGCTCATCGACGAGCGGCCCGAGGAGGTCACCGACATGCAGCGCTCGGTGAAGGGCGAGGTCATCGCCTCGACCTTCGACGAGCCGGCCACCCGCCACGTGCAGGTCGCCGAGATGGTGATCGAGAAGGCCAAGCGTCTCGTGGAGCACGGGCGCGACGTCGTGATCCTGCTCGACTCGATCACCCGCCTCGGCCGCGCCTACAACACCGTGGTGCCGTCCTCCGGCAAGGTGCTGACCGGCGGTGTCGACGCCAACGCCCTGCAGCGGCCCAAGCGCTTCTTCGGCGCGGCCCGCAACATCGAGGAGGGCGGCTCGCTCTCGATCATCGCCACCGCGCTCATCGACACCGGCTCGCGCATGGACGAGGTGATCTTCGAGGAGTTCAAGGGCACCGGCAACTCCGAGATCATCCTGGACCGCAAGGTCTCCGACAAGCGCATCTTCCCGGCGATCGACATCACCCGCTCCGGCACCCGCAAGGAGGAGCTGCTGGTCCCGCCGGATTCGCTCAAGAAGACCTACGTGCTGCGCCGCATCCTCAACCCGATGGGCGTCACCGACGCGATCGAGTTCCTGCTCGACAAGCTGCGCCAGACCAAGAGCAACAGCGACTTCTTCGACTCGATGAACACCTGAGGCGCCGGTTCAACGGGCATCCCAACCCGTCGCCTCCTCCTCGGGTGCGGCGCAGCCGCCTCGGAGGAGGGCTCCAGGGATCGCAGGGCATCCGGAGGCCTCCTTCGAGGCCTCCGCTGCGCTACGGCACCTCAGGATGAGGGGGAGGGTTGGAGGGCTGGTGTGCCTCTGTCCCGCCGCGGCACGGAAGCGACCGGCTCCGCGATGCGGCCGTTGACTGTCTCCTAACCCCTCCCTGCCAAGGTCATCTTCGGGCGCCAGGTTGCGTATCGGCGCCGCGACAGCCCCGCCGGCCGGTCCATCCCGGCGGCGGGGCTCGTCGCAGCCCGGGCGATCCCCGGCTTGCACCGATCCCCGGATCCGTGACACTGGCGCGATGCTCCGCTCGCCCTGGACCGGTCCGGATCCGCTCCTCCTCGCCTCGACCAGCCCGACCCGGCGCCTCCTTCTGGAGAGCGCCGCCCTGCCGGTCGAGACCGCCGCCCCGGATGTCGACGAGCGCGCCCTGGAAGCGGGGTGCGCCGGCCTGTCCCCGCCCGACCTCGCCCTGGTGCTCGCCCGCGCCAAGGCGGAATCGGTGGCGGCGCGCCATCCCGGCCGGATCGTCATCGGCGCCGATCAGGTGCTCGATCTCGACGGCACCGTGTTCCACAAGCCGGCCGATGCGCAGGCCGCCCGGGCCCAGCTCGCCCGTCTGTCCGGCCGCACCCACGCCCTGCATTCCGCCGTGGTCCTGGCCGGGGCGGTGCAGGACGCCTTCGTGGAGACCGCCCGGCTGACCCTGCGCCCCCTCGATGAAAGGGCCATCGCGGCCTATGTGGGCTGTGCCGGCGAGGCACGGGTGCGGTCGAGCGTCGGCGGCTACCAGCTCGAAGGGCCTGGGATCCACCTGTTCGAATCGGTCGTGGGCGACCACAGCACCGTGCTGGGCCTGCCGCTGCTGCCGCTCCTCGCCCGCCTGCGCGGGGCCGGGGTTCTGGATTTTTGAGGGAGCCTCCCCTTGGCCGGGCATGACCATTCCCACGACGGCCATTCCCACGAAGGCCACGCTCACGGAGGCCATGCCCATGGCGGCCACGGCGGTCACGCGCACGCGCCGAAGGATTTCGGCACGGCCTTCGCCATCGGCATCGTCCTCAACACCGCCTTCGTGGTGATCGAGGCGGCCTACGGCTATCTCAGCAACTCCATGTCCCTGGTGGCCGATGCCGGCCACAACCTCTCGGACGTTCTGGGCCTCGCGGCGGCCTGGATCGCCGCCCTGCTGGTGCGCCGCCGCGCCACCGCGCGCTTCACCTACGGCTATCGCGGCTCCTCGATCCTGGCCGCCCTGTTCAACGCCGTGGTCCTGCTGATCGCCATGGGGGCGGTGATCTGGGAGGCGCTGGTCCGGCTGGTCCATCCGGAGCCGGTCGCGGGCACGACCGTGATGGTGGTGGCCGCGGTGGGAATCCTGGTCAACGGCCTCACCGCGTGGCTCTTCGTCAGCGGCGCCAAGGGCGACATCAACGTCCGCGGGGCGTTCCTCCACATGGCGGCCGACGCCGCCGTCTCGGCCGGGGTCGTGATCGCGGGCCTCGTGATCCAGCTCACCGGCTTCGCCTGGCTCGACCCGGCGGTCAGCCTCGTCATCGCGGCTCTGGTCGTCTGGGCGACCTGGGGCCTGCTGCGCGACAGCGTGGCGATGTCCCTCGACGCCGTGCCGCCGCAGATCTCCCCCGATGCCGTGACAGGCTTCCTCCTCGGACGGCCCGGCGTTGCCGGCCTGCACGACCTGCATATCTGGCCCATGAGCACCACCAGCATCGCCCTGACCGTCCATCTCGTGATGGCGGAGGGGCATCAGGCTCACGGCCACCCCGGCAACGGCTTCCTCAACGAGACCGCCGAGGGCCTGCGCACCCGGTTCGGCATCGGCCACGCGACGTTGCAGATCGAGGAGGCCGGCGGCCCGGCCTGCCGCCTCGCGCAGGATTGCGCGGCATGAGCGTCGCGAATCCCCGCGCCTTCGTGGTCGGCCACCCGATCGCCCATTCGCGCTCGCCGCTGATCCACGGTTACTGGCTCGCCGCGCACGGGATCCCGGGCTCCTACGAGCGGCTCGACGTGCCGCCGGCGGCGTTTCCGGACTTCATCCGCGCCCTGCCGGATTCGGGCTTCCGGGGCGGCAACGTCACGATCCCCCACAAGGAGGCGGCCTTCGCGCTGGCCGACACCCTGACGCCGCGGGCCAAGGCGATCGGCGCGGTGAACACCCTGGTGGTCGAGCCCGACGGGCGGATCCGCGGCGACAACACCGACGCGCCGGGCTTCTGCGCCCATCTCGACCACACCTTAGGCGCAGCCTGGCCGGCGCGGGCGGGCGGCACCGCCCTGGTGCTCGGCGCCGGCGGCGCCGCGCGGGCGATCGTGGTCGGGCTGGCCGAGCGGGGCCTGCGGCGCATCTGGGTCGCCAACCGCACCGCGGCCCGGGCCGAGGCGGTGGCGGCGCTCGCGCCGGGCATCGGCGCGGCGCTCGCCTGGGACGACCTGCCGGCGGCGCTCGCCGGGACCGGCCTCCTGGTCAACACCACGTCCCTCGGCATGAAGGGCCAGCCGCCCCTCGCCATCGACCTGTCGCCCCTGCCGGCGGAGGCGGCCGTGGCCGACATCGTCTACGCACCCCTGGAGACGGAGCTCCTCGCGGCGGCGCGCCGCCGGGGGCTCGCGGCCGTGGACGGGCTCGGCATGCTGCTGCACCAGGCGGTGCCGGGCTTCGAGGCGTGGTTCGGCCCGCGCCCCGCCGTCACCCCGGCGCTGCGCGACCGGATCGTGGCGGATCTCGCCGGATGACCCCGAAGGCCGGATCCGGACCCGTCATCCTCGGGCTCACCGGCTCGATCGGCATGGGCAAGTCCGCCACCGCCCGGATGTTCGCCGACCGCGGCGTCCCGGTTCACGACGCCGACGCCGCGGTCCACGCCCTCTACGGGCCCGGAGGCGCGGCCGCCGCGGCGATCGGCGCGGCCTTTCCCGGCGTGCTCGACGACGACGGCGGCGTCGACCGGACGCGGCTGCGCGCCGCGGTGCTCGACGCGCCCGACCGGATGGCGGCGCTGGAGGCCATCGTCCATCCCCTGGTCCGGGCGGCCAGCACGGACTTCCTGGCGCGGCACGCGGCGGCGCCGCTGGTCGTCCTCGACATCCCGCTCCTCTACGAGACCGGCGGCGCGGGCCGCTGCGACGCGGTCGTGGTGGTGAGCGCCCCGCCCGAGATCCAGCGCGCCCGGGTGCTCGCCCGCCCCGGCATGACCGAGGCGGCCTTCGCGGCGATCCTGGCCAAGCAGATGCCCGACGCCGAGAAGCGCGCCCGGGCGGATTTCGTCATCGACACGAGCCGGGGTTTTCCCGCCGCCGAGGCCGAGGTGGCGCGGATCGTCGAGCGCCTCACGGCGCATCGTGCGGAGCCGCACCACGGCACCGGATGACACGCCCGCGCGGATGAATATCTGCGGTTGCGTTCCGGGGGGAACACGAACGGCAGGATGGACGTGATGGCGCGGCACTCCGGCGGGATGGATCCGGTCCGGTCCGGCGGCCTCGGGGCCGCGACCCTTCTCGTGCTGCTGGCGGCCATGCCCGCGCAGGCCCAGTACGCCGCCAGCTGCCCCCCACCGAAGAAGTTCGCGGCCGGCGCCTGCGTCACCGCCTGTCCGGGCGGCTACGAGGACCGGGGACCCGTCTGCGTCTACCGCAACACGTCCCGCTGAGGCGCACGGGAGCTTAACCCCTCCGCCTTATCCGGCTAGGGTCCGCCCCCACCCCGCGAGTCGCGAGACCCATGCTGCGCGAGATCGTCCTCGACACCGAGACCACCGGCACGGAGGCGAAGGGAGGCGACCGGCTGATCGAGATCGGCGCGGTGGAACTCCTCAACCACATCCCCACCGGCCGGAGCTTCCACCGCTATTGCAACCCGCAGCGGGCGGTCTCCGAGGGGGCGTTCAATGTCCACGGCCTGTCCGACGCGTTCCTGGCCGACAAGCCGGTCTTCGCGGAGATCGTCGGCGAGCTGCTGGCCTTCCTGGCCGACGGACGCCTCGTCATCCACAACGCGCCCTTCGACGTCGGCTTCCTCAACATGGAATACGCCCGGCTCGGCGCGAACGCCCCGCCCCCGATCCGGCTGGAGGACGTGGTCGATACCCTGCCGATGGCCCGGCGCAAGCATCCGGGCGCGGCCAACAACCTCGACGCCCTCTGCAGCCGCTACGGCATCGACAACACCCGGCGCACCAAGCACGGGGCGCTCCTCGACGCGCAGATCCTGGCCGAGGTCTATGTCGAGCTCCTCGGGGGCAAGCAGACCAGCCTCGGGCTCTTGGACGCGGAGCAAGCCGCCCCGGTGGCCGGATCTTCCGTCCAGGCCGTGGCCCCCGTGGCGCCCCGTCCCTACCGGAGCCGTCTTACCGATGCGGAGCGCGCCCGCCACGACGGCTTCCGCGCGAGCCTCGGTCCTGCCGCGATCTGGGCCGACTATATCGGGGCGGACGATCCCGTCTGATCCGGCGGTCTGATCCCTAAGCCTGCTGCGCGGCGCCGACGGTTGTCGCATTGCACAGGGGCGTTTATTGCAATGCACAAAACATCCTCGACACATCATCTCGCAGGATGGTGAGGGTCGGCTCATGCGATGCCCGCGCGGTGGCGCAGGCGCATCGGGTCCGGCCGTGACAGAGACATTGAGGCAGTGAGGCGCGCACGCATGACCGAGAATTTCGGCAGTCGCGACGGACAGCGCGACGACAAGACCGGCCTGTCGCCCTTCGCCGACATGATCGAGGCCACCCGTCTGACCGGCCTCGGCCGGCTCGAGGAGGCGACCGCCCTGATCCAGCGCAGCCTTGCCGGCCAGAGGGCCGCACCCGCTGAACACGCGTCGACAGACGCTTCCCCGCACCACGCCGATCCGTCGGCCGTGCCGCAGATTCCCGCAGCGGAATCCGGGACGCGGATGCGCGAGGTGGTGGGGCAGGTCGTGCGCGGCCTTGCACCGGTGCTGAAGGGCCTGGGCAACCCGCTGCGGCACCCCGCTCCGCCGCCCGCCGACCGGGGGGGCGGGACCGGGGGCCGCTTCGTCGCCCTGACCCATGCCGAGCCCGCCGGCACCCGCGAGTACAAGCTGTTCATCCCGAGCCATCCGGACGCGGCCGCGCCGCTGATCGTGATGCTGCATGGCTGCACGCAGAATCCGGACGATTTCGCCGCCGGCACCGGCATGAACACCCTCGCCGAGCGCGCCGGCGTGTTCGTGGCCTACCCGGCCCAGAGCCGTCAGGCCCATGCCCAGCGCTGCTGGAACTGGTACGAGCCTCGGGACCAGGGCCGGGGCACGGGCGAGCCGGCGATCATCGCGGGCCTCGCCCGCGCCATCATGGCGGAGCACCCGATCGACTGGGCCCGGGTCTACATCGCCGGCCTGTCGGCGGGGGGCGCCGCTGCCCTGAACATCGCCCGCGCCTATCCCGACCTCTTCGCCGCCGTCGGCGTGCATTCCGGCCTCGCGGCCGGCTGCGCCCGGGATCTCGGCTCGGCGCTGATGGCCATGCAGGTCGGCGCCCCGGGCCTCGGCACCGCCACGGCTTTCGGCAGCCCGGCCCCGGCCACCCGCGTGCCGACGATCATCTTCCACGGCGAGGACGATGGCACGGTGAGCGTGCGCAACGCCGATCAGGTTCTGGCCCAGGCGCACGTCGCCGGTCTGATCGCCCGGTCCGAGACCTTCGAGGGCCGCGGCCACCCCTTCACCCGCACCCGCTACCGGGACGAGGCGGGCCGGGTCGTGGTCGAGGATTGGCGGGTGCGCGGCGCCGGCCATGCCTGGTCCGGGGGCCGCCCCGACGGCAGCTACACGGACCCCGAGGGGCCCGACGCCTCCCGGGCGATGCTCGACTTCTTCGCCGAGCACCGGCTGGGACCGGCCCGGCGCCCGTAAGGGGTTTCCCCAAGGGCCGCGCACTCTGGCGGGTTGTCAGGGCGCGGCCCTGCTGTATCGCAGGGCTTTGCCCTGCACCCACAAAAGGTCCCGGACCTTTTGAATCCAGGACCTTCCATGACCGCGACCGCCACCCCCGCGCCGATCCCGACCCTCCAGGGTCTCGCCGAGGTCGCCGACCGGTACGACCTGATCCTCTGCGACGTCTGGGGCGTACTGCATGACGGCCAGAAGGCCCACGAGGCCGCCGGCGAGGCGCTGATCCGCTTCCGTGGCCTTCCGGGGGCGTGGCCCCGCCGGGTCGTCCTCGTCTCGAACGCGCCCCGGCCCGGCGACGGCGTCGGCCGCATCCTCGACCGGTTCGGCGTGCCGCGGGAGGCCTACGACGCGATCCTGACCTCGGGCGACCTCACCCACGACCTGATCGCCGCGCGCCCGGGCGCCCGGATCCGGCATCTCGGACCGGAGCGCGACCTCGGCATCTTCCAGGGGCTCGACCTCAGCCTCGTCCCGGAATCGGAGGCCGACCTCGTCGTCTGCACCGGCCTGTTCGACGACCGCAGCGAGACCCCGGACGATTACCGGCCGGAGCTGGAGCGTCTGGCCGCCCGCGGGCTGACCATGATCTGCGCCAATCCCGACCTCGTCGTGGAGAGCGGCAACCGCCTGATCCCCTGCGCGGGCCTGCTCGCGGCGGCCTATGCGGAGATCGGCGGCCCCGTGGTCTATGCCGGCAAGCCGCACCGCCCGGTCTACGAGGCGGCCCTCGCCAAGGGGGCGGCCCTCACCGGGGCCCCGGTGGATCCGGCGCGGGTCCTGGCGATCGGCGACGCGATCCGCACCGACATCGCGGGCGCCCGCGGCTTCGGCATCGCCAGCGTGCTGGTGGCCCGGGGCATCCACGCGGAGGAACTCGGCGTCACGGCCGCGCATCACCGCCTGGGCGACGTGGCCGAGTGGCTCGGCCGGCAGGCGGTGCATCCGGACGGGGTGATCGAGCGGCTGGTCTGGTAGCGCCCTTCCGGACCTCGGCGTATTGCCGTCAGTCCAACTCTCTGAAATCCGCGACAAGCTTGACACCGCGCGGGAAATTGCGTGGATTTGCGGGCGTGAATCGATCCCGCGTCCAACAATCAGCCCCGACATTCGCTTCGCTCGTCATGCGATTCGACCGGGAGACCTGTCCGGCTGCGGTGCTTTCGACGATCGGGGCCGGTGAGACGGCGGGTCTTGCGTGACCCTGGTCTCCGGACTGCCGGACTTCCTGCTCTATCTCGGCACCGCGACCGGACTGATCGGCCTCTACCTGCTGATCTACACCCTTGCCACCGCGCATAACGAGGTCGCGCTGATCCGCCGGGACGTGACGGCTGCGGCCATCGCGCTGGGCGGAAGCCTGCTCGGCTTCACCCTGCCGCTGGCGGTGGCGATCTACAACGCACGGTCCCTGCTCGAATGCCTGATCTGGGGCCTGATCGCCCTCGTGATCCAGATCGCGATCTACTGGCTCGTGCGCCTTGCGGTGCCGGACCTGTCGCGGCGCATCGAGGAGGATCGCGCCGCCGCCGCGCTCCTCCTCGGCGCGGCCTCGCTGGCGGGCGGCGTCGTGAACGCCGCCGCGATGACCTATTGAGCGGCCGGTGACGGAGACCGCCCCCGCCCCCGCAGCCGTCGGCGCGCCCGAAACCGGTTTCGCCGCCGCCCGCCGCTCCAAGCGCTCGGCCGCCGTGTCGCTGGTTCTGGTCGCGGGCGCCGGCGCGGCCGCCCTGACCCTCGGCGGCCTCGATCCGTCCCAGCGGGAGGAGGAGGCGCTCGTCTACGGGACGCTCGGCGCCTGCATCGCCCAGCAGCTGCGCAGCGCCGAGGCCTGCATCGCCGCCTACAAGACCGCGCAGGAGGCCTACGCGGCGACGGCGCCGCGCTACGAGACCGAGGCCGATTGCCAGCGCCACCACGGGACCGGCGGCTGCACGCCGGGCGGGCCGGTCACGGAGGCCGCGCGCGGCCGCTACCTGCCGGTGATGGCCGCCTTCCTGCTGGGGCGGACGGACGCGCAGGACCTGCCGGTCCAGCCGCTCTACCCGCACGCCCCCGAAGAGGAGCGCGACGCGGCGGAGGCGGGGACGGCCGGACATGGGGGCGGCTACTGCACCGGCACGGGCGGCCGGGTCGCCTATGCGGGCGGCGTCTCGCGGGTCCATGTCCCCGCCTCGGTCGCCCGCACCACGAGCACGACCCCGCGCACGATCAGCCGCGGCGGCTTCGGCGGCACCGGGCGGGCGACGGCGTTCTCCGGAGGCTCGGGCGGCCGCACGGGCGGTTTCGGAGGCGGCTGATGCGCCGGGTGGCGATCCCGGAGCGGCCCGACTGGCGGCTCCACGCCGCGCGGGCCGGCTTCGCCTTCCACACGTTCGACGGCGCCCCCTACTGGGATGAGACCGCCTACTACGCCTTCAGCCTCGCCGAGATCGAGGACGCCATCGAGGCGCCGAGCGCCGCGCTGCACGAGCTCTGCCTCGCCTTCGTGGACCGGGCGGTCCGCGACGAAGCGATTCTCGCCGCGCTGCGGATCCCCGAGCATGCCTGGGACGCGATCCGGGCGAGCTGGGAGCGGCGCGACCCCAGCCTGTATGGGCGCTTCGACTTCAGCTACGGGGGAACCGGGCCGGCGAAGCTCCTCGAATACAACGCCGACACGCCCACCGCCCTCTACGAGAGCGCGGTCTTCCAGTGGCTGTGGCTGGAGGACGGGCTGGCCCGGGGACGCCTTCCCGCCGGCGCCGACCAGTTCAACACCCTGCACGAGGCGCTGGTGGCGCGCTTCGCCGTGGTGGCGCCCCCGGAGGGCGTCGCCTTCGCTGGCTTCCCCGACGCGCCGGAGGATCGCGGGACGCTGGCCTATCTCCAGGATTGCGCGCTCCAGGCCGGCCGCGCCGCCCCCTTCCTGCCGGTCGAGGCGATCGGGCTCGCCGAGGACGGGCGCTTCGTGGACGCGGCCGGTGCCCCGATCGGCTGCCTGTTCAAGCTCTACCCGTGGGAATGGATGTTCGCCGACCCGTTCGGCCGCGCGGTCGGCACGGCATCGACCCGGTTCCTGGAGCCGCCCTGGAAGGCGGTGCTCTCCAACAAGGGGATGCTGGCGCATCTCTGGGCGATGGCGCCGGGCCATCCCAACCTGCTGCCGACCTATTTCGAGGAGGACCCGGCCAAGGCCGCGCTGGGCCGGAGCTTCGTGAGGAAGCCCCTCTACGGGCGCGAGGGCGCCAACGTGCTGATCGTGCGCGACGGCGCCGTCGCGGCGCGCGACGAGGGCCCCTATGGCGGCGAAGGCTTCGTGCGGCAGGCCCTGGCCGCGTTGCCCGATTTCGAGGGCCGCCGCGCGCTGGTCGGCAGCTGGATGGTCGGCGATCGACCCGCCGGCCTGTGCCTGCGCGAGTCGGACGGCCTCATCACCACCGACCGGGCCCGGTTCGTCCCGCACCTCATCGCGCCGTGACCGCGGCCCGGGTCGCCGGTCACCGGCCCAGCGCCGCGAGTTCCCGCCGCATGTTCGACCGCGCCGGCCCCTCCAGCTCCGCCCGGGCCCGGTCGGTGACGAACAGCGGCCGGCCGGATGCGAGGGCCCCCCGCAGGAAGGCCGCGCGCCCCTGCCGGTAGGCGGCCTCGCCCACGACCGGGACGAATTCCCGCGCCACGCCCGCGGCGTAGCCGTCATAGGCGGCTCGGGCCGCCCCGAGGATCGCCATGTCCAGGTCGAGGAAGAGCGCGACGTCCGCGGCGAGCGCGGCCGGGAGACCGTCCGGGACGGCGTGCCGCTCGGTCGCCAGGATCATCGTCTCGGCCGCCGCCAGCGTGGGTGCCGGGACCGCGCCCTCCAGCAGCACCCGCAGGAGCGCGGCGCTGCGGCGCTCGTTGTCCGGGGCGCCCGGCTGGTAGACGGCGTCGTGGAACCAGATCGCCAGTTCCACCGCGTCGGGATCCCGGACGGTCGCGCGGTGGGCGCGAAACGCCTCCAGGAGCGCGTCGATATGCGCCTGGCCGTGATAGACGCGCTGCGGCTCGGCCAGCCGGGCACGCAGGTCAGCCAGGATGCGGGGATGGCCGTCGAGCATCGTCCGATCCTCTATCCGATCCGCCTCCGCGGGACGAGACGGGACCGCACCGATCCGGGTTCGTCGATGGCACGTCCGCGCGCGGTATGTCGGGCAACGTCCGGCCTGTCGTGGCCCGCTCCGGTGCAAATCCTGGCATCCGCATGCGCCGCCCGGTTCAAGCGGCGCTGTGCGTCCGAAGGCTGAATCGGTCGCGTCCGGCGAGACCATCGTCTCCACATCCATGATCAATCATGCAATCTTCGATTTTGCGCAATGCAATGCCGTTGTCCGTGACAGGGTCTCTACTGGACGGATGACACCGGTTATCGCATCTGGTCTTCACGCCGGGCGCCGGCTACACGGGCTGAACGAATCCGGAGGATCCCCCGCGCCCATGAGAACGAGGACCCTGACAGCGACCACGTGGCTGGTTCTGACGACGCTGCTCGCCGCCCCCCCGGCTCGCGCACAGGCCCCTGCCTCCGCCCCCGCCTCCGCCTCCGCCCCGGCGGGTCAGGCGTCCAAGCCCGATGTCGATCCCGCGCAGGAGACGATCCGCAAGCTCAACGCCTATGTCGGGCTCCTCAACCGGACCCTGCGGGCGCAGGAATCGCTCAGCCGCTATCAGAGCTGGGTCAACATGAAGACCGGCCCGACCGGCCGCGAGCGGATCATCTACGGCCTCTACGGGCTCTACGATGTCCGCGGCGAGATCGCGAAGGCGGAGGCCGCGACGGCGCAGCCGCCCGCGATGCCGAACCTCGACGGCGCCATGACGCGCTACATCGCCGCCTACCAGGCCCTCGCGCCGACGATCACCGAGGCGGAGGGCTATTACGAGCGGCAGGATTACCGCGCGGACAAGATGGAGCAGGGCAAGGCGCTCCACGCCAAGCTCGCCGTCGCGGGGCCGGCCTTCCTGGCGGCGCGTGCCCAGGTCGATGCCGCGCTGCGGGTCGAGAAGGAGAAGAGCGACGCGCTGGAACTCGCCGCCATCGAGGCCCGGGAGGGCCGCAAGGCGCGCTGGCACGTCGCGAACGTGATGACCGAGGCGCGCAAGGTCATGGACCTGCTGCCCACCGACGCCAAGCCGGTCGTCGACATGGCGGCCTTCGAGGCCGCGCTCGGGCGCTATGCCGTCGCCGTAAAGGACCTGGACGGGTACAGCGCCGCCAACCCGAACGCCTTCCACGTGTTCGAGAGCCGGCCGCGCGCATTGCTCGGCAAGCTGCGCGAATTCGACGCCAAGCTCGCCAAGGCCAAGGGGGATGCCCGCCGCGGCGCCGGGCGCGACGTGACCTGGATCGTGAACGACTACAACACGATGGTCTCGACCGCGCAGACGGCCACGACCTTCTCGCGGTGATCGGGGGGCGCCGTCAGCGGCTGTCCCGGCCCGGTTCCGTCAGCCGCAGCGAGGTCGCGGCCGTGGCGACGGCCGCCTGCCAGCGCGCCCGCTCGGCCGCGGGATAGCGGATGCGCAGGGTGACGAAGGCGCCGCCGCGCCCGCCCGCCCGGAGGGTCTTCCGGTACAGGATGCCGTCGGCGGTCGTGCAGGAAAACACGATCCAGCCGGGCTTGCGCGCCCCGTATTCGGGCGGTTGCCGCAGGCAGGTCTTCCGGTCCGCGGCCACGACGGCGTCGAGATCCTGGTCGAGCCCGTCGTTCAGGCCCGACACCGTCAGGTGCAGATGGCCGTCGGCCGAATGGAAGGCCTGCCCGTCGCCGTTGTCGGGCGGCGGCTCCGCGACGAGGTCGGCGGGAACGTCGATGGAGAAGCCGAAACGGGCATTGACCACGTGCCGGAGCGCGGGTGTGTCCGACAGCGCCCCGCTCCAGTCGCGCCGGACCTGCGCGATCCGCGCAGTATAGACCCGCGCCAGGCAGGCGGCATCCGGGCAGGCATCGCGGATCCGCGTGCGCCAGCGTGCGTGGTCCGCACCGACGGTGTCGATCGCCCGGCCGGTCTCTCCGTCGATCCCACGGGTCTCCCCGGCGATCCTGTCGAACAGGCGCCTGAGTTCGTCGTCCAGCCTCGTCAGAGCGGGGTCGGCACAGATCAGCGTCTCGACCCGGCTCCGGCTCCCGGCGCAATCCGGAGCCGCCTGCGCGGCAGACGCGCCCGCGCTCAGGCCGAAGCCGAGCGCCAGCACGGGGCACGCGGCCCGCCATCGCCGCGGCCGGAAGGCCGGGCGCTCCGCGAACGCCGCTCTCGGCGAGGCCTGACCGGAAGCCCGGGCGGGACCGGGCATCGATCCGCCGCCTGCCGGCCGTGATCGCTTCGGCGGAGGCGTCTTCCGTCGCAGCACAACATCCTCCCTCCAGCGCGCCGCCACATCCCGGAACGGGCCGGGAGCCCGGGTCACCGGATCGTCGGCGGACCGAACGAAAGCTTTCGGGCAGAGTTGAGGCCGACCGTGAAGCCCGCACAGGGTCGAGGCGGAGTGAAAACGCTGCCGTCGGCGTCGCCTGCGCACCCGTGTGCCCGGCCTGGCGGATGTCGTCTCCCGACCCGAGCGCGCGATACAGGGGTACGCGGCGAAACCACCGGACATTGATTCCCGGAGATCGTTCTCCATGATCTGTCGGACGTTTTCGTCCACAAATCTATTTGCCAAAACAGAAAGGCATCGCTCAACGAACTGTCGATGATCGAGGGGCACGGGCTGCCGCTTCCTGCCGCCCGGTCAAGGCTGCGTCGCGCGATCGTGCCGTCGGCCGGATCTTCGCGGTGACGCATGCCGGCAGCCCCGACGAGCGGGAGCGCCGCACAGCATCCCGCGATCGTCACACGACAGCATCCCTGCGAGACCGATCCCGGGACCCACGTTTCACCCGGTCTCGATCGGAAGCGGCCGGTCCGGTGCGCGCGGCCGCGATCGATTGCGCTGAGGAGACCGTTCGGTCTATCGCCTGCGCAGGACGGCCGGCGGCCTCGGGCGCCGGCTCGATCCGCGAGGAGCGCGCCCATGTCAGCCGCACACGCCCCGATCGGCCGCTTCCCGATCCCCCGCCTGGAGGATCTGCCGGCCGACATCCGCGCGCGGATCGAGGCGGTGCAGGAAAAGTCCGGCTTCGTCCCGAACGTGTTCCTGGTGCTCGCCCATCGCCCGGAGGAATTCCGAGCCTTCTTCGCGTATCACGACGCCCTCATGGACAAGCCGGGCAACCTGACCAAGGCCGAGCGCGAGATGATCGTCGTGGCGACCTCGGCCATGAACCAGTGCCAGTACTGCGTGATCGCCCACGGTGCGATCCTCCGGATTCGCGCCAAGGACCCGCTGATCGCCGATCAGGTCGCGATCAACTACCGCAAGGCCGACCTCACCGATCGGCAGAAGGCGATGCTCGATTTCGCCATGCTGGTCAGCCAGTCCGCGTATCTCGTGGGGGAGGCCGCGTTCGAAACGCTCGGGGCGCACGGCTTCGACGACGCGGATGCCTGGGATATCGCCGCCATCGCGGCCTTCTTCGGCCTGTCGAACCGGCTGGCGAACGTGACCAGCCTGCGGCCCAACCCGGAATTCTACACGCTGGGGCGCGGCTGACGGCATGGCCGTCCCGCCAGCGCCGCGGCGCACCTGACCGGCGCAGCTGAAAGCGACACCGCCTTGGACCCTCTCCCGTGACCGGCGCGGTGCTGCTCGCCCTGTTGCCGATCGTGATCCTGACCGCGCTGGGACTGGCCCTGCGGCGGCGTGGTTTCCTGGCCGAGGGCTTCTGGCCGCAGGCCGAGCGGCTGGGCTACTTCGTGCTGCTGCCGAGCCTGTTCTTCCACGGCCTCGCGACGGCGCGGATCGAGGCCGTGCCGGTCGGCGCCCTCGCGCTGACGCTGATCCTGTCGACCCTCGCCGTCGCGGTCCTCGTGATCGTCCTGAGGCCGTGCCTGAGGCTCGACGGACCGGCCTTCACCTCGGTGTTCCAGGGCAGTGTCCGCTTCAACAATTATGTCGGGGTGACGCTGGCCGCCGGATTGTTCGGGCCGCAGGGCATCGCGCTGGCGGCCATCTGCAACGCGGCGATCGTGCCCACCGTCAACATCCTCTGCGTGCTGGTCTTCGCCCGGCACGGCACGGTGCGGCTGACGCCGCGCGGCATCGCCCGGCAACTGGCCACCAACCCGCTGGTGGTGTCCTCGCTCGGCGGAATCCTGGTCCAGGGCCTCGGCCTCGGTATTCCGCCGGGGCTGGAACCGGCCCTGCGGGCCCTCGGGGCCGCGTCGCTGCCCCTCGGCCTGCTCTGCGTCGGCGCGGCGCTCGACTTCGGCACCGCCCGGCACTGGGCGGGGCCCGTGCTCGCCGCCTCGACGATGAAGTTCGTCGCCATGCCGGCGGCGACGGTTCTGGCGGCCCTGTGCCTCGGGCTGCACGGCCCGGCGCTGACCACCGCCCTGCTCTTCCAGGTCCTGCCCACCGCCTCCTCCGCCTACATCCTGGCCCGGCAGCTCGGCGGGGACGCCCCCCTGATGGCGGGGATCACGGCGGCGCAGACCGTGCTGGCCCTGGTGGCGATGCCCCTGGTCCTGATCGCCCTCGCCGCCTGGGTTCCGCTCTAGGCTCCCGGCGCGCCGCCCGGCCCCGTCGTGCGACCTGGCGTCGCGCGCGCATGGCGGATCCGGTCGCCGTGCCCTTCGGCCACCCGGCACCGGCCTCCCGCGCGGACGGTTAGCCCGCCTGTGCCAATCCTTTAGCCCTATAGGAGCGGCACGGTTCGGCTGTTAACACGCTTTAAGTTTTGCGGCCGACCCGGTGAGGAGGCGAACCCCGGCTTGAACCTACGAAGCGGCGCGGCTCAGCGTCTTGATGTGACTGCGTGCGATCGCGAGCCCATCCATATCGTCGGCAGCGTCCAGCCGCACGGATTCCTGCTCGGGCTCGACGCCCGGTCCCTCGCCATCGTCCAGGCGAGCGCCAACGCCCCAGCGGCGGCGGCGGTCGGGACCATCCTCGACGCGGCTCTGCCCGACCTTGCGGCCGTCGTCCGGCACCATCTGGCGGCGGCGGAGACCCAGGACGGGGCCCTCTATCTTCGCACCGTCACGCTGGAGACCGGCAGCGGGCGCCAAGCCTACGAGGTGGCGGCCCACCGGGTCGATGACCTTGTGGTGGTGGAACTGGAGGAGATCGACGCGGCCGCCGCCGACATCGGCGTCGACCTGCTCACCCCGCGCCTGCGCGCCTTCGTCGAACGCCTGCACACCGCCAGAACCGTCGAGGACCTCTGCCGGTTCGTCGCCGAGGACATCCGCCAGATCACCGGTCTCGACCGCGCCCTGGTCTACCGGTTCGACCGCGACTGGCACGGGATGGTGCTGGCCGAGGCCGGGAACGGCGTCCTGCCCTCCTACCTCGACCTGCGCTTCCCGGCCTCCGACATCCCCGTCCAGGCGCGCGAACTCTACCGCCGGAACCGCCTGCGCATCATCCCCGATGCCGGCTACGTCCCGGTGCCGATCCGGCCGGCCACCACGCCGTCCGGCCGGCCCCTGGACCTCAGCCAGTCGGTGCTGCGCTCGGTCTCGCCGGTCCATGTCGAGTACATGCGCAACATGGGCACGATGGCGTCCATGTCGGTGTCGATCCTCGTCGACGGCGCGCTCTGGGGCCTGATCTCCTGCCACAACCGCGCGCCCAAGCGCGTGCCCCTCCAGGCGCGCAACGCCTGCGACGTGCTCACCCAGATCTTCGCGCTGCAGCTCTCGGCCCGCGAGCGCGGCGCCCAGTCCGAGAGGCGTCTGGCCCTGGGCGCCGTGCAGGCGCGCCTCCTCGGCTTCATGGCCGAGGAGGACAGCTTCGTCGACGGCCTGCTCAACCATCCCGACGACGTCCTGGCCCTGGTGGACGCGACCGGCGCCGCGGTGGTGACGGCGGACCGCTGCCGGCTGCTCGGGGCCACGCCGACCGAGCGCGAGGTCCGTGGCCTGTACCGGTGGCTGTCCGCGCGCGAGGAGGCCGAGGAGGTCTTCGTCTCCGAAGCCCTGTCGGAGGCGTTTCCGGCGGCCGCGGCCTTCGCCGGGCGGGCGAGCGGTCTCCTGGCGGTCTCGGTCTCGAAGAAATACGCGAGTTACATCCTCTGGTTCAGACCCGAGGTCGTGCGGACGGTGAAGTGGGGCGGCAATCCCGTGAAGGCCGTCGAGCCCGATCCGGACGGCGGCCCGGACCGGCTGCACCCGCGCAAGTCGTTCGAGATCTGGAAGGAAACCGTGAAGGGCCGCTCCCTGCCCTGGTCCGACCCGGAGGTGGAGGCCGCCAAGGACCTGCGCGCCTCGGTGCTCGGCATCGTGCTGCGCCGGGCGGAGGAACTCGCCGCCATGAGCGAGGAGCTGCAGCGCACGAACAAGGAGCTGGAGGCCTTCTCCTACTCGGTCAGCCACGACCTGCGCGCGCCCTTCCGCCACATCGTCGGCTACGCGAACCTGCTCAAGACCCGCGAGGGGGCCCAACTGTCCGACAAGGGCCGGCACTACGTGGAGACGATCATCGAGGCGGCCTTCTCGGCCGGAACCCTGGTCGACAGCCTCCTGAGCTTCTCGCAGATGGGCCGGCACGCCCTGAACAAGGTCTGGGGCGACATGAACGCCCTGGTCGAGGAAGTCCGCCGCAAGGTCCTGCGCGACGTGACCCCCGACCGGACCATCCGCTGGGAGATCGCCCCGCTCGGCCGCGCCTATGCCGATCCGGTGATGCTGCGGCTCGTCCTCGAGAACCTGCTGTCGAACGCCGTGAAGTACACCCGCGACACCGCGGAGGCGGTGATCGCCGTGGGCAGCCTGCCGCCCCGGGACGGGGAGGCGGTCTATTACGTCCGCGACAACGGCGCCGGCTTCGACATGGCCTATGTCGACAAGCTGTTCGGCGTCTTCCAGCGGCTGCACCGGGTCGAGGAGTTCGAGGGCACCGGCATCGGTCTCGCCAACGTCCGGCGCATCGTCGAGCGCCACGGCGGGCGGACCTGGGCCGAGGGAACGCTCGGCCGGGGCGCCACATTCTACTTCACCCTGCCCATCCGGGAGGAGGCGCACTGAGATGGCAGGACTGAAACCCATCCTCCTGGTCGAGGACAATCCGAACGACATCGAGCTGACGCTCGCGGCCCTCGAATCGAGCCAGCTCGCCAACGAGATCGTCATCTGCCGCGACGGCGCCGAGGCCCTCGACTTCATCTACTGCCGCGGCGCCCACGAGAAGCGGCAGGCCCAGGATCCCGCCGTGGTCCTGCTCGACCTGAAGCTTCCCAAGGTCGACGGCCTGGAGGTGCTCGCCAAGATCAAGGGCGACCCGGTCACCCGCAAGACGCCCGTGGTCATGCTGACCTCGTCCCGCGAGGAGACCGACCTGGTGCGCTCCTACGACCTCGGGGTGAACGCCTTCGTGGTGAAGCCCGTGGGCTTCGAGGAGTTCTTCGCCGCGATCAAGGAGATCGGGGTGTTCTGGGCCCTCCTCAACGAGCCGCCGCCATACCGGGGAGGCTGGCCATCGAACGCGTGATCGGACGTTCCGCGGGCCCGCTGCGCATCCTGCATCTGGAGGACAGCGATCTCGACGCCGAGCTGATCGAGGCCGAGCTGGAGACGCTCGGGCATCCGGTCGAGATCGAGCGGGTGATGACGCGCGACGCCTTCGCCCGCGCGGCGGTGCCCGGCCGGTACGATCTGATCCTGGCGGACTATGTCCTGCCGACCTTCGACGGGGTGAGCGCCCTCGGCATCGCCCGGACGCAATGCCCGGACACCCCGTTCATCTTCTGCTCGGGCACGCTGGGCGAGGACGTGGCCGTCGAGGCCCTGAAGAACGGCGCCACCGACTACGTCGTCAAGCAGCGCCTCGACCGGATGCCGCGCACCATCGTCCGGGCGCTGGCCGAGGCGCGGGCGCGCGCCGAGAAGCGCGAAGCCGAGGCCGCCCTGCAGACGCTCAACGAGACCCTGGAGGCGCGCATCGCCGAGCGCACCCGGGAACTCGCCGCGGCGAACGACGCTCTGCAGGCTCAGATCGTCGAACGCGAACGGGCGGAGGACGCCCTGCGGCTCGCCCAGCGCCTGGACGCGGTCGGGCAGCTCACGAGCGGCGTCGCGCACGACTTCAACAACCTGCTCACGGTGATTGCCGGCAACATCGAGTTCCTGGAGCGCGCCGTCTCCGACGCCCGCTCGAAGCGCCGCCTCGACATGATGCGCGGGGCCGCCGAGCGCGCCGCCCGGCTCACGGCACAGCTCCTCGCCTTCTCCCGGCGCCAGCGCCTGGAACCCACCCCGGTCAGCCTGAACCAGACGGTCGCCTCGATGCGCGACCTGCTGCAGAGTTCGATCGGCGGCGCGGTTCGCATCGAGACCGCGCTCCAGCCCGATCTGTGGCCGGCCCTGGTCGACGCCACCCAGATCGAGCTCGTGATCCTCAACCTCGCCATCAACGCCCGCGACGCGATGGCGGTGGGCGGCCGGCTCGCCATCGAGACCGCCAATGTCAGCGTCACCGGGGCGCCGACGCGGCCCGAACAGCCGGCGCCCGGCGCCTACGTCATGGTGGCGGTGAGCGATACCGGCACCGGGATGACGCCGGACGTGCTGGCCCGGGTGTTCGAGCCGTTCTTCACCACCAAGGAGGTCGGCAAGGGGTCGGGTCTCGGGCTCGCCCAGGTCTACGGCTTCGTCAAGCAGTCCGGCGGCGGCATCCGCATCGACACGGTCGCCGGCGAGGGCACCTCGATCAAGGTCTACCTGCCCCGGGCCGCGGAGGCGAAGGGGGACGCACCCCGCAATGCCGCCGCGGCCGAGGCCGCGCGGATGCATCCGCCCGGAAGCGGCCCCCGGCTCTTGGTGGTCGACGACGACGCCGAGGTGCGCGAGGTGACGACGACCCGCCTGACCGAGGCCGGCTACGCGGTGCGCGAGGCGGCCTCCGGCCTGCAGGCCCTGGCGGCCCTCGAAGCGGATCCGGGCGTCGACCTCGTCGTGATGGATTTCGCCATGCCCGGCATGAATGGAGCCGAGACGGCTCTGGAGATCCGGAAGCGCTGGCCGACGCTGCCGGTGCTGTTCGTCACCGGCTTTGCCGACACCACCGCCCTGACGAAGGCCGGGGCCGTCGGCAGCGACGCGATCGTGCTGAAGCCGTTCCGGGTCGGCGAGCTCGAGGGCAAGGTCGCCGCCGCCCTGGCGGCCCGCCCGCCGGCGCAGCTCCGCCTGATCTCGGGCCGCGACCGGAGCGCCTGAGGCGTCCTCGACCCGGGCCGTGGCCATCGGACGGTCCACGTCGGCGAAAGGCTGCCCCCGGCAGTCGGCGCTGCGACCGGAGCGGGGTGTCTGGCCCTGCCGGTGGTGCCGGCCTCCGGCTACACCCACGCCCGGGCCGAGATGGGGGATCCGCGCTTTCGCGCAGCTGCCAATCGCGGCACGGGGCCTAGATCAGGGTCATGCCCCCTTCGCGCCCCATGACCCGCGCCGCCGGCCTCGAGGCCCTGGCGACATTCCTGACCGGTCCCGGCGCCGCCTACGCGGCGTCCCGGAACACGGATCGCGGCCCCGGTGCGACGCCGACGACGTCGGTTCTGTCGCCCTACCTGCGCCGCCGGCTGCTCACCGAGGAGGAGGTCGCCCGGGCCGCGCAGAGCGCCTTCGGCATCTCGGGCGCGGAGCGTTTCGTCTCCGAGGTGTTCTGGCGGACCTACTTCAAGGGCCACCTCGAAACCCATCCCGGCGCCTGGACCGGCTATCGGGAGGGTCTGGCGGCCGCACGGATGCGCCTTGCCGCCGAGCCCGGCCTGCGCCGGACCTACGAGCGGGCCGCCGCGGGGCGCACGGGCCTCGACGGCTTCGACGCCTGGGCCGGCCAGCTCGCCGAGGAGGGCTGGCTGCACAACCATGCCCGCATGTGGTTCGCCTCGATCTGGATCTTCACCCTGCGCCTGCCCTGGGAGCTGGGCGCCGACCTGTTCCTGCGCCACCTGCTCGACGGCGATCCGGCCAGCAACACCCTGTCGTGGCGGTGGGTCGCGGGCCTCCACACCCGGGGCAAGCCCTACCGCGCCCGGCGCGACAACATCCGGCAGTACACGGAGGGCCGCCACGATCCCGCCGGGCTCGACGAGGGGGCCGCGCCGCTGGAGGAGGACATGCCCCCGCGGGAGGTGCCCCTCGCCCCGGCCGACACCCCGCCGGACGGGGCGATCGCCCTGCTGCTGCACCTCGACGACCTTCATCCCGAGAGCCTTCCCCTCGGACCGGCCCGCGTGGTCCGCGTCGGCGGCCTTCTCGCCCACGCGGAGGGGGCGGTCGACCGGGTCCGCGCGGCCGACGCGGCGGCGCTGGCGGATGCCCTGACCCGGGCGCAGGCGCAGTTCGGCTGCCCGGCCATGCCCGTGCAGGACGGCTGGGCCGGCGACCTGCCCGTGGTGACGGCCTGGGCGCCGGCAGGCCCCTCGGCGGAGGTGCTGCCGCGGGATTGCCTCCGGGTCCGCCGCCCCTGGGATTCGCGGGCTTGGCCCCTCGCGAACCGCGGCTTCTTCCGCCTGCGCAGCGCCATCCCCGGCCTGATGGAGGCCTGACGCCGCAGATGGTCGGCGGCAGGCGCCCCCGACGCCATGTTCCCGGGACCGCGGGGCGACGCCCGCGCCTGCATCCGGAGCTTCCGCCATGGACAGGGTCCTGTACGTGCTCGTCACCCTCGTGGAATCGGTGCTCGGGATCTTCGGCGTGCGGGCGCTCTACGAGCAGCCCGCCTACACGGTGGTCGAGCGTCTCGACCGCGGGGTCGAGATCCGGTCCTACGCGCCGCGCCTGGCGGTCGAGACCGATTCCCGCGGCCAGGGCGACGGCGAGGCCTTCGGCCGGCTGTTCCGCTACATCACCGGTGCGAACCGGGGGGGCGACCGCATCGCCATGACCGCGCCGGTAGAGACCGGCGGGCGGCGCATCGCCATGACGGTCCCGGTGGAGCAGGACGGGGCCGGCACGATGCGCTTCTTCCTGCCGCGCGCGGTGGCGGCGGCCGGGGCGCCCGCGCCGACCGAGCCGGGGATCCGGCTGGTCGAGATCCCGGCCGAACGGATCGCGGCGTTGCGCTTCTCCGGCCGTCTCACCCCGGAGGTACGGGCCGCACAGGCGCGCATCCTCGCCGACGTGCTGGCGGCGGCGGGACGGAGAACCGAGGGCGCGCCGTTCGTCATGGGATACGATCCCCCCTTCGCGATCCCGTTCCTGCGCAGGAACGAGGTGGCCGTCCGGCTGGCCTCCCCGTGAGCCGGAGGCGGCGACGGGGGCCGGTCCCGGCCGGCATCCCGATGGCCCGTCGCCGAACTTCCCGATTGCGTAATATTCCCGGAAGTTACTTCCAAATATGCCCGAAGATCCCGGACGATCGTTCGATGATGTTATATCTGCGCAACACTGTGCGTCATTCGATGGTCTTTTCCGGCACGGGCAGGGATTAAACAAAACGTGAATTGCGACCCGAACCCGACCCGAGATCAGTGACTCTCACGCAGCCGACGGGAAGCGGCGCGAGCCTTGAATTTAGGTTGGGGGAAGATATGCACGCCCTACGTGGCAGCTTGATCGCGTCCGTGGCCCTGTTGCCCGGTGTCGCGCAGGCTCAACAAGCCGTCACCCTCGGTGAGATCAGCGTCGTCTCGACGTCGCCGGTGGGTGCGGGCGGCGGCAATTCCAGCGGCGCCCAGACCCTCGATACCCTCGCCCAGACCGCGCCGACGCTGCCGGCTCCGGCCGGCGGGGTGCGCCTTCGGGGCTCGGAGCAGCCGCTCAACAAGATCCCCAGCACCGTCGAGACCGTCACGGCGCGGCAGATCGAGATCGACCGGGGCTCCGACAACGTGATCGCCACGCTGGCGCGGCAGACGCCCGGCGTGAACCTCAACGATTCGCAGGGCAATTCGAACCGGGTCGATCTCAGCTATCGCGGCTTCACCGCCTCGTCCGTGCAGGGCGTGCCGCAGGGGCTCGCCGTCTATCAGAACGGCGTGCGCATCAACGAAGCCTTCGGCGACGTCGTCAATTTCGACCTGATCCCCCCGCAGGCGATCCAGCGGATCGACGTCGTCACCGGCAACCCGGTCTTCGGCCTCAACGCCATCGGCGGCGCGGTCAACATCCAGATGAAGAACGGCTTCACCTGGCAGGGCACCGAGATCTCGGCCTGGGGCGGCTCGGACGCGCGCACCGCCGGCTACCTCGAATACGGCAAGGTCTCCGGCCCCTGGAGCTTCTATTTCACGGGCGACGGTTTGAACGACCGCGGCTGGCGCTACCAGAGCCCGAGCACGATCGGCCGCCTCTACGCGGATCTCGGCTACCGCTCCCAGGATTCGGAGTTCCACCTGATCGGGCTCGCCGCCCGCAGCTTCTACGGCGCCGCCGCCGCGACCCCGGTGGACTTCACCCACCGCGATCCGCGGGCGATCTTCACCTACCCGCAGACCCAGACGACGCAGGTCGGCACGATCCAGCTGACCGGCCGGGTGGACATCTCCCCGACCTGGGATCTCGCCGGCAACGCCTACTACCGGCGCTTCAGCGAGAACTACGTCGACGGCAACCAGGGGAACTTCGAGAATTGCAGCAGCCGCAGCAGCTTCCGGGGCTCGCTCTGCTACCAGGACGACGCGTTCAACGTGAACGCGCCGCCCACCAGCCAGGTGGCGGCCCGCCGGGCCTACGCCAACCAGTTCGCGATCCTGGGCCTGAACAACCGGACGATCCCGTTCCTGCGGAACATCCCCTACGGCACGATCGACACGACCCTGACCGAGGCCGAGTCGTATGGTGGCTCGCTGCAGGCGGCCAACCGCGACCGGATCTTCGGCCTGAATAACGCCTTCGTGGTCGGCGGCAGCATCGACGCCTCAACCTTCGCGTTCAAGTCGTCCAGCCAGCTGGGCGTGATCAATCCGAACCTGTCGATCACCGTCGACCCGAACAACCCGTATTACGGCACCATCCCGGGGCTCGGCACGCCGGACATCCGCACCCTCGGGGCGATCGGCCTCGCGCCCAGCTCGGTGACCGGCTCGACGCTGTATCTCGGCCTCTACGCCACCGACACGCTGGACCTCACCGACCGGCTGTCGCTGACCGGCGGCTTCCGCCTCAACTACGCCCGCATCCAGACGCGCGACCAGACCGGCTTCTCGCCGGACGTGACCGGCGTGCACGAATACACCAAGGTCAACCCGCTCGCGGGCCTGACCTACCAGTTCGACCCGGCGGTCAACCTCTACGGCAGCTATTCGGAATCGAACCGTGCCCCGACCCCGCTGGAGCTGTCCTGCTCCAGCCCGACCCAGCCCTGCCTGCTGCCCAACTCGCTGGTGGCCGATCCGCCGCTCAAGCAGGTCACCGGCCGGACCTACGAGGCCGGCTTCCGCGGGGTGATCCCGAGCTTCCTGTCGGGCGGCGCCCTGACCTACAAGGCCGGCGTCTACCGCACCGACCTGAGCAACGACCTCTATCAGGTCGCTGTCGCCGGCAATGCCGCCAGGGCCTACTACATCAACGTCCCGGCGACCCGGCGCCAGGGCATCGAGGTCGGCGCCGAATACGCCGTCACCCCCGACCTGCTGGTCTACGCCAACTACGCCCTGGTCGACGCGACCTTCCAGTTCAACGCGACCCTCTCGTCGCCCAACAATCCCCTGGCCAGCACGGGGGCGACCGGCGGTGCCGTGGGCGGCGACGTGATCCCGAACGGCGGCATCCGGGTGCGGCCGGGCGACAAGATCCCGCTCATCCCCGATCACCAGATCAAGGCGGGCTTCGAGTACAACATCACCCCGAACTGGCGCTTCGGCCTCAACGTCTCGGCCTTCTCGTCGTCCTATTTCCGCGGCGACGAATCGAACCTGAACCGCAAGTTGCCGGCCTACTACGTGATGAACCTGACGACGAAGTATCAGGTCACCAAGAACCTGGAGATCTTCGGGCTGATCACCAACCTGACGAACAACCGCTACGCCACCTTCGGCACCTTCGCCGAGACGGGGGCGGTCGCCGGCAACCTGTCGATCAACGATCCCCGGACCACGACGCTGGCGCAGCCGCTCTCGGTCTATGCCGGCCTGACCTACCGGTTCGGGGAAGATCCGGTCCCGATGGCGCCGGAGCCGATCATCCGGAAGTACTGATCCCGCCCGCGTGACCCTGACGGCACCCGTGAGCGCGACGCGGCCGGGGTGAACGCCTTCACCGCGCGCGCCTGCGACGCGGACGGCCGGCCCGTGCTGGTGCGGGCCGGGCCGGCCTCCTCAGCGTCGATCCAGCCGGGGACGTCCGCCGGACGTCCCCGTTCCCCGGTCAGGCCGCGTCCGGCATGCGGTCCAGGAGCTTGTCGAGGGTGATCGGGTAGTCGCGCACGCGGATGCCGGTGGCGTTGTAGATCGCGTTCGCCACCGCGGCGGCGATCCCCGAGATCCCGAGCTCGCCCACGCCCTTCGCCTTCATGGGCGAGGACCGCGGGTCGACCTCGTCGAGGAAGATCACCTCCTGATGCGGGATGTCGGCGTGGACCGGCACCTCGTATCCGGCGAGGTCGTGGTTGGCGAAGAAGCCGCGCTTGGTGTCGACCGCCAGCTCCTCCATCAGGGCCGCCCCGGTGCCCATGACCATCCCGCCGATCACCTGGCTGCGGGCCGATTTCGGGTTGAGGATGCGACCGGCCGCGCAGACCGCCAGCATCCGCCGGACCCGGACCTCGGCGGTGTAGACGTCCACGGCGACCTCGACGAAATGCGCCCCGAAGGTCGAGACCTGCTGCTCTTTCGAGACCTTGCCGAACTCGATCGTGTCCTCCGCGACCAGCTCCCCGTCCGCGGCAGCCTGGGCGAGCGGGATCGCGCGGTTGCCCGCGCGGACCTCGCCCTCCTCGAACACCGCGTCGGTGGCGTTGAAGCCGAGCTTCTGCGCCACGGACTCCCGCAGCTTCACGCAGGCCGCATAGACGCCCGCCGTCGACGAGTTGGCGCCGAACTGGCCGCCCGAGCCCGAGGAGACCGGGAAGTCCGAGTCGCCGAGCCGCACCGCCACCTTGTCGAGGGGCACGCCCATCATCTCGGCGGCGGTCTGGGCGATGATCGTGTAGCTGCCGGTGCCGATATCGGTCATGTCGGTCTCGACCGTGACCGTGCCGCTGCCGTCCAGCCGCACCCGGGCGCCCGACTTCATCACCATGTTGTCGCGGAACGCCGCCGCCATGCCGAGGCCGACGAGCCATTGCCCGTCCCGGACCTGGCCGGGCTTCGGGTTGCGCTTGGCCCATCCGAACTTCTCGGCGCCGAGCTTGAGGCAGCCGACGAGGTCGCGGTGGGAGAAGCGCAGGTCCGGCTGGGTCGGGACGACCTGCGTGTCGTTGCGGATGCGGAACTCCACCGGGTCGAGGCCGAGCTTCTCGGCCATCTCGTCCATGGCGACCTCAAGCACGGCGAGGCCCGGGGCCTCGCCCGGCGCCCGCATGGCGTTGCCCTCGGGCAGGTCGAGGTGGGCGAGCTTCATGGCGGTGAGGCGGTTCTTCCCCGCGTAGAGGAACTTGGTCTGGTTCACCGCCGTCTCGGGATCGCCGTCCGGCAGGTTGCCGGAGGTGCTCTCATGCGCGATCGCCGTGATGGTGCCGTCCTGCGTGGCGCCGATCCGGACCCGCTGGATCGTGGCCGGCCGGTGCGTGGTGTTGTTGGCGATGAGCGGGCGCGTGAGCGCGACCTTCACGGGCCGCCCCGTTGCCTTGGCGGCCAGCGCCGCCAGCACCGCGTCGGCGCGCACGAACAGCTTGCCGCCGAAGCCGCCGCCGACATAGGGGGCGTCGAGCCGGACCTTGTCCTTCGGCAGGCCGAGCATCTTGGCGAGGCTGCCGTGGCCCCAGCCGATCATCTGGTTGGCGGTCCAGAGCGTCACCCGGTCGCCGTCCCAGGCCGCCGTCGTGGCGTGCGGCTCCATCATGGCGTGGCTCTCGTCGGCGGTCGTGTAGGCCGCGTCGAGGGTCACGGGCGCCTGCGCGAAGGCCCCCTCGAAATCGCCGACGCGCTCCTCGCCGTCGCCGCCGCTGCCCTCGCCGCTCTCGGCCGGGACCGGCTCGGCGGTCTTCGCCGCCGCCGCGAGGTCGAAGGCGCCGGCTTCCGGGGCGTACTCGACCGCGACCAGGAAGGAGGCCGCCCGGGCCTGCTCGAAGGTTTCGGCCACCACCACGGCGATCGCCTGGTGGTAGTGCTGGATCACGTCGCCGCCGAACAGGTAGGCGACGTTCATCACGCCGCGTTCGATCCGGGGCGTGTCGAGGGTGGTGACGATACCGATGACGCCGGGAGCCTGCCGGGCCGAAGCGGTGTCGATGCTGCGGACGCGGCCCTTGGCGATGGCCGAGCCGAGCACGTAGCCGTAGGCGGCCTCGGGCGCCGCGTCGTGGCGCTCGTAGGCGTAGGGGGCGGTGCCGGTGGTCTTGTACTTGCCGTCGATCCGGTCGGTGGGCTGGCCCACGACCTTGAGCCGGTCGATCGGGTTCGGGCCGGCGGGGGTGTCGAACTTCATGGCTCAGGCCCTCGCTTGGTTGAGCGCGGCGCCGAGGGTCCGCTCGGCGAGCTTCAGCTTGTAGGCGTTCTCGGGGGTGGGCTTGGCGTCGGCGAAGACCCGGTCGGTCACGGCCTTCGCGCCCTTCGGCAGGTCGGCCTCGGCCGCCGCGTCCCGCCAGGGTTTGGCGGCGACGCCGCCGAAGGCGACGTGACCCGTCCCGTCCTTGCCGAGGATGGCGGCCACCGAGACCAGCGCGTAGGCGTAGGAGGCGCGGTCGCGGACCTTGCGGTAGATATGCGTGCCCGCCACCGGCTTCGGCAGCGTCACCGCGGTGATGAGTTCGCCGGGCTCGAGGTTCGTATCCCGTTCGGGGGCGTCGCCGGGCAGGCGGTGGAACTCGGCGATCGGGATCCGGCGCTCCGTGCCCGCGGCATCGACCGTCTCGACGGTGGCGTCGAGCACCCGCATGGCCACCGCCATGTCGCCCGGATGCGTGGCGATGCAGGCGTCGCTGCCGCCGATCACCGCGAGCTGCCGGTTGACCCCGTCGAGGGCCGAGCAGCCCGAGCCGGGCCGGCGCTTATTGCAGGCCTGGGCCGTGTCGTAGAAATACGGGCAGCGGGTCCGCTGGAGCAGGTTGCCGGCGGTGGTCGCCTTGTTGCGCAGCTGGCCCGAGGCGCCGGCCAGCAGCGCCCGGCTCAGGACCCCGTAATCCTTGCGCACCCGCGGATGGGCCGCGAGGTCGGTGTTGCGTACCAGGGCGCCGATGCGCAGGCCGCCCTCCGCGGTCGGCTCCACCGTGTCGAGGCCGAGGCCGTTCACGTCCACGAGGTGGCGCGGGGTCTCGATCTGCAGCTTCATCAGGTCGAGGAGGTTGGTGCCGCCGGCGATGAACTTGGCGTCGGGCGTCCCGGCGACGGCGGCGGCGGCTTGAGCGGGCGTGCTCGGGCGCTCGTAGGTGAAGGACTTCATGCCTGCCCCCCGGCGACTTCGGTCATCGCCTCGCCGATGTTGGAATAGGCGCCGCAGCGGCAGATGTTGCCGCTCATGCGCTCGCGGATCTCGGCTTCGGTGACCCGGGGCGCGGCATCGAGGTCGACGGTGACGTGGCTCGGGATGCCGGCCTTGATCTCCTCGAGGACGGCCACGCCCGAGCAGATCTGGCCCGGCGTGCAGTAGCCGCACTGGTAGCCGTCGTGCTTCACGAAGGCCGCCTGCATCGGATGGAGCTGGTCCGGCTGGCCGAGCCCCTCGATCGTGGTGATCTCGGCGCCCTGGTGCATGATCGCGAGCGTCAGGCAGGCATTGATGCGCCGCCCGTCGACGATCATCGTGCAGGCGCCGCACTGGCCATGGTCGCAGCCCTTCTTGGACCCGGTCAGGTGCAGGTACTCGCGTGCCGCGTCGAGCAGGCTGGTGCGGGTGTCGAGGTCCAGTGTGCGCCGCTCGCCGTTCACCGTGAAGGTGACGGTGGCGAGGACCGGCGCGTCGGTCCGTGCGGTGGTCTGTGAAGTCCCGGCACCCCGGTCCTGGGGCGCGGCGGCGGTAGCTCCCACCATCAAGTTTCTCTCCGGTTCAGATCACAAGGGCAGGGACGGCGCGTCTCGGTCTCCGGGCCGGCGCCGCCGCCGACGCGCGTCGGCCCATCGCAGGCGGGACACCCGGGGAAACACCGACACCCTGGATTGGCTCCAAGGTAGCGCCCACGTCCCCGATGGTCAGGGGTCGACGGGATCATCGACCCGAAAATCGCGGGCCCCGCGGTCGGAGGCCGCGGGCCCGACCGATCACGAGACGCATGCGCGCCGACCGCGGTGCGGCGCTGCGGGTGGCGCCCGGCGGCGGCCGGGGACTTTGACGCCAAACGAAAGGGCCGACCCGAAGGCCGGCCCCATCGTGCGCCCTGCGAAAATTCCTACTCGGCCGCCGTCATCTCGGGGGTGTAGTGGCCGCACCAGTCCTGGGCACCGACAATCGGCCACAATCCCTTGGACTCGGGCGCGGGCTGGCTGACCGGCGGGTTGAAGCGGCACAGGCCGGCATCGTTCTGGGCGACGGCGCCGTTGCCCTTGTGCTCGTCGAAGAACCGGCAGGTCTCGCACTTGGCGTTCATGGTCAGGCTCCTGTGAGGCCGGCGGCCGGGGCCGCCCTGGCGGGGAACGGAGAGCGTGGACCTTAGAAGTGATCCAATCTGCTGGCCCAACGTCGGACGGATCCGGCGGGTTCCCCATCGGGTAAGGCCGGCGACGGCCCTCACCCGGCCGCGGCGAGGCCCGATCCGGCGGCGACCGCCACCGCGGGAGCGCCGACCGCCGCGGCGTAGTCGGCGATCGGACGCGGCTTGCCGAACAGGTAGCCCTGCATCTCGCCGCAGGCCTCCTCCGTGAGGAACTTCATCTGCGCGTGGGTCTCGACGCCCTCCGCGACCACGCCCATGCCGAGGCTGCGGCCGAGGCTGAGCACGGCGCGCACGATCACGGCAGCCTGCGGTCCGGTCCCGAGCTGCGCCACGAAGGAGCGGTCGATCTTCAGCTTGTCGAACGGGAAGGCCTGGAGGGTGGCGAGCGACGCGTAGCCGGTCCCGAAATCGTCCATGCTGATCCGGATGCCGTAGCCCTTCAGGCGCCGGAGGATGCCCACGGCCCGCGCCATGTCGTTGATGATGATGCTCTCGGTGACCTCCAGCTCCAGGCGGTCCGGCGACAGGCCGGTCTCTGCCAGGATGGCCAGGACGGACTCGGGCAGATCGGGCTTCTGGAACTGGCGCGGCGAGAGATTGACGGCGACCTTCAGGGGCTGCGCCCATTGCGCCGCCTCGCGGCAGGCCTCGCGCAGCACCCAGTCGCCGAGCACCACGATCAGGCCGATTTCCTCGGCGAGCGGCACGAAGACGCTCGGCGCAACGCTGCCGCGGACCGGGTGCGTCCAGCGCAGCAGCGCCTCGAACCCGACGAGCGCCCCCGTGTAGCCGTCCACCTGCGGCTGATAGTGCAGGCTCAGGGTATCGTCGTCGAGAGCCTGCCGCAGGTCGCGTTCGAGCATCCGCCGCTCCTCGGCCTCCTCGTCCATGGCGGGGGTGAAGATCCGGTACGTGCCGCGGCCCTCGGCCTTCGCCCGGTAGAGGGCGAGGTCGGCGCGGCGGTAGAGGGGCTCCGCATCCATTCCGTGCTCGGGCGCCAGCGCGATGCCGATGCTCAGGCCGACGCCGACCCGGTGCCCGGCCACGCTGAACGGGCTGTCGAACAGGGCGATGAGGCGCTCGGCCAGGGCGGCGGCCTCCGCCGCGCCCCCGTCCGAGAGCACGGCGAACTCGTCGCCTCCGAGCCGGGCCACCGCCCCGTCCCCCGCGGCGCGCCGCAGGCCGGCCGCCACGCGGCGCAGGAGTTCGTCCCCCGCTTGGTGGCCGAGGCTGTCGTTCACGCTCTTGAAGCCGTCGAGGTCGAGGTAGAGGACCGCGCAGGCGCCCCCGCGCAGGGCGATGTCGGCGAGGCTGCGCGCGAGGGTCTCGTGGAAGAGCGCCCGGTTCGGAAGGCCGGTGAGCACGTCGTGGCGCGCCAGGCGGGCCACTTCGGCCTCGGCGGCCTTCCGCTCCGTGATGTCGGTGAAGGTCCGGACGAAGCCGCCATCCGCCAGCGGCACGGTGCGGATCTCCAGCACGAGGCCGTTCGGCCGCGCCCGCTCGTGGACCTGCGTCTGCCCGGCCTCGCCGCGCTCGATCCAGGCCCGGGAGGAGCGGTCCGTGAGTCGGCGCTCGCGGCGGCTTGCCTCATGGCGCAGCACCGCCCGGTAGCTCGGCTGCGCCTGCATCATCGCCCGGGGCAGATCGAGGAGCGCCAGCGCCCGCTCGTTGCACACGCGCACCGCACCGCCCGCGTCGACCATGATCAGACCCTGGTCCATGCTGTCGAGGGTGGCGTCGAGCAGCAGGGTCTTCTCCCGCAGCATGTGGCTCTGTCGGGCCAGGGCGACGTTGATCCGGCGCAGGTGGTCCAGCATCAGCGTCAGCGCCGCGAAGGCCAGGATCACGGCCATCATGGCGGCGATGCCCCCGGCCAGCACGCCGCGGGCGAGACCGAGCTGCGGGATCGCCAGGGCGGGATCCGGCACCACCCGGGCGGCCGCCATGGCCAGGAAGTGCAGGACCGCGATAGCGAGGGTCAGGACGGTCGCGGCCGCGAACCGGGCCCGCGGGCCGGCGGGCCCGACATGGATGGCCATCCCCACCGCCGAGAGCAGGCAGCCCGCCGCGATCGCCGTGACGGCCAGGGCCGGGTCCCAGGTGAAATGCCCGGGCAGCCGCACGCCGGCGATGCCGAGGAAATGCATGCCGGCGATGCCGATCCCCAGCACCAGGCCGGCCCCGGCCCCCGCCCAGCGCGACGGCGTGGCCCGGGCGAGCAGGAAGGCCGCGGTGGCGGCCGCGATGGCGACCAAGAGGGAGAGCAGGGTCGTGCGTGGCTCGTAGCCGAGCACCACCCCGGGATCGTAGCCGAGCATGCCGATGAAGTGCGTGCTCCAGATCCCGGCTCCGATCGAGAAGCCCGAGGCCAGGAGCCAGATCGGCCCGTGCCTGTGGGCCTGGACGCGTTGCTCGAGCTTGAGGGCGACCGCGCAGGAGATCCAGCAGATGCAGGCCGCCAGCGCCACCACCCAGGCGGTGTGTTCCTCGGTCAGGCAAGCGAAAGCGCGATACATCGAGGTGCCCCGCCCATCTGCGATGGCCGGAACCGTAACCTGCGGATACTAATCAGAAGTTGCATAAGCTGCGGTCGCGGACGGCCCGGCACCCGCGGGCGGGCGTTTCCGGCGCGATTGTCCCACCCCTTCAGCGCAGCCTCTTTGCCCTATAGCCTCGCCCGGGTCGCGGCGACGGATGGGCCGCAGCGGCCTTCAACCGTGGCTTTCAACCGGCCGCACCGCGAAGTCCGCCAGCAGCTCCTGGAGTTCGTCCTCGTGGACGAGGCGCGCCGCCTCTTCGGGGGGGAACCATCGCAGCGTGCGCTGATCCTGCTCCGGCCAGCGCGCATGCTGGGCTTCGACCCGCAGCGGGTAGACGCGGACCATGCAGGGGAACGCCCGGCCGTGATCGAAGCGCTTCTGATAGTGGTACCGACCGACCGGGCTCGCCGCGATCTGCCCTTTGAGACCCGCCTCCTCGAAGGCCTCCCGTTCGGCCGCCTGATGGGCCTTCCGGCCGGACATCGGCCAGCCCTTCGGAATGATCCAGCGGCCCGTATCCCGCGAGGTGATCAGCAGGATCTCGATCCGGCCCTCCGCGTCGACGCGGAACGGCAGGGCCGCCACCTGCTTGAGCGGCTTCAGCGGTTTGACATGCGCCTTCCGGAGCAGCTTCTTCAGGTTCGGCCGCTTGGATGACGTCTTCAGCGCCGACCTCGGGGAAGTTGGGGGGCGGGGTTTCTGATGTTGCTTTTGCAAGGCCAAGACTCCTCGCGCTTTTACATAAGTTTAATACGATCCCAATTCAGCCCGTGCGAATCGGCACCGAGCCATGCCCGCAGCGCTGTGCTCATCCCCGGCAGCCCGCTTGTCTCGGGCCGGCTCCTCCGCGAAAGCTCCTGCGTCAAATGTCCACGAGGCACGGTATGCCGGTCGAGATCGAGCGCAAGTTCATCGCGAACCCGTCGGTTCTGGCGCTGTGCCGGGAGGGAACGCACTTCGTTCAGGGCTATCTCTTCACCGACGCCGCCAACACGATCCGGATCCGCCGCGCCGGGGCGCGCACGCTCATCACGTGGAAGAGCCCGCGCCGGGGCGCCTGCCGGGACGAGATCGAATTCGCCATCCCGCCCGAGGACGGCGCGGCGCTCCTCGCCACGGTGCCGCCCGACCGGCGGCTGGAGAAGACCCGCTACCGGGTCGTCCATGCCGGAGCGACGTGGGACGTCGACGTGTTCGGCGGGGGGCTCTCGGGCCTGATCCTGGCCGAGATCGAGCTGGAGCGCGAGGACCAGCCGGTGGTGCTGCCCCCCTGGGTCGAGGGCGAGGTCACCGGCGACGCGCGCTACCGCAACTCGCGCCTGGCCGCGGGACTGGTGCCGGAGCGGCAGGCGGCTTGACCGTCTGCGCCCCCGCCGGATCCATCGGGTTGGACAGGCGGCGTTCCAATGGGACGCCGCCAAGCGCCGGATTGCCGGGACGAGCCGCCCGGCGTGCCGCTCCCGGGGCTGACGGATCGAGCCGGTTTTGGACCGGATGGAGCCCGCCGGCCGAGGGCGCCGGGCCGGATTGCGAAGCCTGTCTGCGCGGATGGCTCGAGACCTTCGGACCGTGCAGTCCCTGACGGATCCGGGCGAAGGCGCCAGGACCGGTCAGCGCAGCCTGGGTCAGCGCAGGGCCGGCGGAAGGCGCCGCTTCCAGCGTTCCCCGAGCCGCAGGTCCTTCGTTCGCCGCCCGGCCGTCGATCGCGGCGACGGACCTTGACCGGACGCGGCCGCCAGGGGGGGCGCCTCCGCGACGGGCAGGGGCGGCTCTGCGGCCGGACGCGGCGGTGCCGCCTGCACCTGGGGGGCGATGTCCTGCTCGGACGCGGGAGCCCGGGTACGGCGCGGCCGCCGCACCCGAGGTGCCGGCATGACCTCGTCCGCCGGTTCGGCCACCGGCTCGTCCGGAATCTCGAACATGGGGACGAGGCTCGGCAGAACCCGGCGAGCCGGTGTCTCCGGCGCCTTCCGTTCCGGGCGTTGGGCCGGCGCCGCCTGAGGCACGGATGCCGGCGGCTCCATCGCGGCCTGCGCCAGTTCCGGCCATAGAGTCTTGTCCGGGCGGGAGCGCGCTTCAGTGGCAGTCAGCGATGTGCGGGCCGGACGGGTCTGCTTGACTTCGACCATGAACGGTCGCGCGCTGCGGCGCTTCATGTAAGACGATCCTTGGAAGCATTCGAGCCCGCACATCGGCGGCACGAACATATCCAGGTTAAGCCTGATCTCGGCCGTTGTCCAGAAAGACGGGCGCGTACTGATCAAATTTCTTTGTAGTTGAAATCGGCTGCCGTCATATCCAAGCGGTGAGCCGAGAAATGGAAGTCGTGTTCACCGGGGCCATTCAGGAAGGTGTTGCGTGCTGCCGCAGGACGGGCGCCACCCGGCCGGCCCGCGTGCGGGAGCGGCGGCGGCGAGGACCAGGGTCCTTCCGGATCGGGCGGCCTGCGCCGGCGCGGAGTTCGGCCGGCGCCCGCACCCGGACGCTGCCGTCCGTGATCGTCACCGCGGCGGTGCCGGACGCGACGCCTTCGGCAGCCTGCAGGGCGCCCTGGATCGTCGCCGACAAAGTCATCACCTCGGCGAGAACTTGCTCATGGCCGATCGTCGCGCGTGATGATCGGCGATCGATCGCCGACGTCAGTTCAGGCGCCGTCGCTGCTCCACCACGTGCCGCTGTGCCAGCCGCCGTCCCAGCGCCATCAGCAGCGCGTCCGCCTGGGCCTTCAGCACCGGATCCCCGGCGGCGACGATCGCGTCCTGCGCGGCGATGGCATGCTCGACCGCCCGGTCCAGCGGCGTCTCCCCGGCACCGGGCGTGACCTCATCGGAGAGGCCCTCGCTCGCGCGCAGCCGCGTGACGTCCACCAGGATTCCGCGACCGCCGGCCGGCCGGCCCGTATGGTCGCCGAAGATGCGGCCGCGGGCCAGAACCCAGTGCGTCCGGCCGTCGATGGAGATCACCCGGTACTCGGCGATGTACGGGCTCCCCTCCGCGGCGCTGCGGCGGATCAGGCCGATGACCCGTTCGCGGTCGTCGGGATGGGTGATCCCGTCGTAGAACGCCAGCGGCAGACCCGCTTCGGCCTCGGCCGGATCGACCGTGAAGAGGCGAGCCGCGAAGGCATCGACCCGTACGCGGTCCGTGGCGGCATCCCAGTCCCAGTGTCCGATCATGTCCGCGGTCTCGCCCGCGATCGGGAACGCCCTGGAACGGTTCCGACCGGCGTGCGGCTTAGTCTTGGGCATGGCGGTGTTCGTATTCGTCCCCGATCACCTCTTATTAGGATGTCTGTCACAACCTCAAGGGATTCTTAGCGCAATTATGCAACTGTTGCTTGCTGGGCACTCGCGTGTCGGCATTCTTCTGTATTATGAATGCTCCCGCCAGCCGCGTGCCGAAGCTTGACCGCCGATGGGACCCAAAGCACCTGATCCGGGCGGATCCTCCGGGGATGCGGCGCCGGAGGACAACCCGTTCGATCACCGGGCCCGTCCGCCCGAATCGGCGACGGGGCGGCTCCTGCAGCGGATCGCCGAAGCCCTGGCGATTCCGGCAGCCACCCTGTACGGCCCGCGCGCCGCCGAACGGGACGATGGCAGTGCCGAACGGCGCGCCGACGAGGCGGAGGCTCTCCTGTCCGCCTTCCGGCGGATCGAGGATCCCGAGCTTCGCCATCGTCTCCTGGACCTCGTGCGGAATCTCGCGGAGCGACGCGCATCGGCTCACCCGTAACGCGCTTCGCCCCTGATCCGCTTCGCCCGTGACGTGCTTGGCCCGCCACGTGCTAACCTTTGCCGGGTTGCAACGCTCGGGCGAGTCGGCATGCTGAACAGACGATCCTTCATGGCCCTGTCGGGCGCCGCCCTCGCGGCCCCGGCCTTGGCGCAGGGCAGTGCCGCGCGGACGCTCAAATTCATCCCGCAGGCCGACCTTACGGTGCTCGATCCGATCTGGACGACCGCCTACGTGACCCGCAATCACGGGCTCGCCGTGTTCGACACGCTCTACGGCACCGATGCGCGCTATGCCGCTCAGCCGCAGATGGTGGCGGGCCACACGGTGGAGAACGACGACAAGCTCTGGCGCCTGACCCTGCGGCCCGGGCTGACCTTCCACGACGGCAGCCCCGTGCTCGCCCGCGACTGCGTGGCGAGCATCGCCCGCTGGGGCAAGCGCGACGCCATGGGCCAGACGCTCATGGCCTACACGGACGAACTCTCGGCCCCCGATGACCGGACGATCCAGTTCCGGCTGAAAAAGCCCTTCGCACTCCTGCCGGAGGCCCTCGGTAAGGTCGGATCCTCGATCTGCGCCATCATGCCGGAGCGGCTCGCCAAGACCGACCCGTTCACGCAGGTGACCGAGATGGTCGGCAGCGGCCCCTTCCGCTTCAAGGCGGACGAGCGCGTCGTCGGCGCCCGGGTGGTCTACGAGCGCTTTGCCGGCTACGTCCCCCGCGAGGGCGGCGAGCCGCAATGGACCTCGGGTCCGAAGCGCGTCTTCGTCGACCGGGTCGAGTGGCACGTCATTCCCGACCAGGCCACCGCCGCCTCGGCCATGCAGACCGGCGAGATGGATTGGTGGGAGCAGCCGCCGGCCGATCTCGTTCCGACCCTGGGCGGGCTCACGACGCGGATCACCGACCCGACCGGCCTGATCGGCTGCCTGCGGATGAACCAGCTTCAGCCGCCCTTCGACAACCCGGCCATCCGGCAGGTGCTGCTGAAGGTCGTCGACCAGACCGACTTCATGCAGGCGGTGACCGGTACCGATCCCAAGCTGATTCACGTGCCCACCGGGTTCTTCTGCCCCGGCCTGCCGATGGCGAGCGATGTCGGCCTCGATGTCCTCACGAGCAAGCGCGACTACGAGGCGGCCAAGACGGCGCTGGCGGCGGCGGGCTACAAGGGCGAGAAGGTGGTGCTGATGGGCGCCTCGGACTTCCCCAGCCTCAAGGCGCTCGCCGACGTGGCGGCCGACATGCTCACGCGCGCCGGCTTCAACGTCGACTATCAGGTCATGGACTGGGGCTCGGTGGTGCAGCGGCGCGCCAAGAAGGACCCGATCGCCCAGGGCGGCTGGAGCGCCTTCTGCACTTTCTGGGCGGGGCTCGACCAGGCCAACCCGGCGGTCAGCGCCTTCCTGCGCGGGACCGGCCAGAGCGCCGCGATCGGCTGGCCCACCAGCGAGAAGATCGAGGCGCTGCGGGACCAGTGGCTGGACGCCCCGGACACCGCCGCGCGCAAGCAGCTCGCGGGCGCCCTTCAGCGGCAGGCCTTCACCGACCTGCCCTACCTGCCCCTCGGGCAATACTTCAACCAGACCTCGTACAAGCCGTCCCTGACCGGCGTGCTCGACGGCGTGCCGATGTTCTGGAACGTGAAGAAGGGGTGACGGGCGGCGGACCGCCGTCCCGACCCGGACCTGCGGCACGGCGGTCGCTCCGAACCAGACCGAGGCCCCGGCGTCGGGAGCCGCCCGCCGTGTCTCCGTCCCGGCGAGCGGCGCCGGCAACCCGGAATCGCGGGACGTCACCGAGCGTCGCGCGGCCTGGATGGCCGCCGGATGGCGCTTCGCGCCCCGCAGGTGCGGCAGCCCGGCGCGCGCGCCTGCAGGCGATCGCGGCCGGCAGCCTGGCGGACGCATACGCCGTCGGGCTTCGACAGATCCGATCCGTTGAAGCCCGATGGCGCTTCCCAGCCGCGGCGGCCGCGGGTTAAGCTGAGGTTGGCACAGGTCACAACCAGAGATGACCGGCCCGCGAGGAAGCCCGAGACGAGACGCCCGGCCCGCCGCTCACGGGGGCCCCCGCGGCGACGTCGAGCCCCGTGCGGGCCCGGCCGTGATCTGGAGCCGTGACCTGGAGCCGTGACCTGGATCGATCCGGACCCCGGGGGCCCGGCCCGAGCCCACGACACGCGCGAGGATAGGCCATGGACGACGCCGCCCTGGAACGCTCGGCGATGCGCAGGATCGGCTGGCGGCTCGTGCCGTTCCTGATCCTCGCCTACTTCGTGTCCTTCCTGGACCGCGTGAATGTCGGCTTCGCGGCGATCCAGATGAACCACGATGTCGGCCTGTCGGCGACCGTGTTCGGCTGGGGCGCCGGGATCTTCTTCCTCGGCTATTTCCTGATGGAGATCCCCAGCAACCTGATGCTGGAGCGCTTCGGGGCGCGGCTGTGGATCGCCCGGATCATGGCCACCTGGGGCCTGATCTCCGCCGCCATGGCGCTGGTGCAGGGGCCGTGGTCGTTCATCGCCCTGCGCTTCCTGCTGGGGCTCGCCGAGGCCGGCTTCTTCCCCGGCGTGATCCTCTACCTCACCTACTGGTTCCCCTCCGCCTACCGGGCGCGGATCATCGGGATCTTCATGATCTCGATCCCGATCTCGTCCTTCCTCGGCTCGCCGATCTCCGGCGCGCTGCTCAACGTGACGGGGTTCGGCCTCGCCGGCTGGCAGTGGCTGTTCATCCTCGAGGGCCTGCCGGCGGTGGTCCTGGCCGTCGCGGTCCTGTGGTTCCTGCCGGACGGGCCGCGGGAGGCGGCGTGGCTGCCGGCGGCCGAGCGGGACTGGCTGGAGCGGCAGCTCCGGTCCGAGGCGGCGCGCAACACCCGCCGCGGCGCGCCCGCGAAGCCGCCGCTCTGGGAGATCCTGCGCGACCGGCGGCTCGCCCTCTTCGCGGCCATCTATTTCGGCTCGACGGCGAGCAGCTACGGGCTGTCGTTCTGGACGCCGCAGATCGTCAAGAGCTTCGGCCTCGGCAATGTCGAGACCGGGCTCCTGAACAGCATCCCGTACGGATTCGCGTCCTTGGCCATGGTCCTCTGGGGCCGGCACAGCGACCGGACCGCCGAGCGGCGCTGGCACCTCGCGCTCTCGTTCCTGGTCCTGGCGCTGGGGCTCGCGGGCGGGACGGTCCTCTCGGGGCTCGGCCCGGTCGTGGCGGCGCTGACGGTCGCGGCGGTCGGCGTCTACATGCTCAAGGGGCCGTTCTGGGCGCTCGCGACCGAGCAGATGCCGCCCGCCACGGCGGCGGCGAGCATCGCGGCGATCAACGCGGTCGGAAATCTCGGCGGCTTCCTGGGCCCCTACCTGATCGGCGCGATCAAGGACGGCACCGGCAGCTTCACCCTGAGCCTTCTGCCCCTGGTGGCCTTCGCCTTGCTCTCGGCCGCCCTGTCACTGGTGCCGGGCCGTGCCCCGCGTCCCGACCGGGGTACGCCGCGCCCGTCGACCGTCTGAGCCCGGCGCGGCGGCGAACCGAGTCCGGGACCGGCCGGTTGGCCCTGGTGCCGCCATCGCCCGGCACGGCGCCGATCCGGACCGGATCGGGGCCCGCCGGCCGGGCGCACCGATGACCGGGAGCCGGACCCATGACGTTGGACGACGCCTTGCAGGACGCCGTCCGGGCGGAGCCGACGCGTCAGGCCGAGGCGGATCGACCGCGAGGCTCTGCCGACGGTGACCGCCGGCGCGGTCGCCGGCGGACCGCGCGGCTCGCGCGGCGTCGCGGAACATCCCCGCCGGACGATCGAGCCCGGCGGCCGGGCCGCCCGTGACCGAGATGCCGTCAGGAGATCGCCGTGCCCAAGCTCAACGCCATCCTGGAGACGGCGCTGTACGTCGCGGATCTCGACCGCGCCGAAGCCTTCTACCGCGACACAATGGGATTGCCCTGCCTCTTCACGGATTTCCGCATGCGCGCCTTCGACGTCGGCGGCCGCGGCGTCCTCCTGCTTTTCCCGGAGGGCGGGTCCCTGCAGCCGATCGAGACGCCGGGCGGGCTCATCCCGCCGCATGACGGCCGCGGCCCGGCCCATGTCGCGTTCTCGATCGACGCGGACGCCCTCGCGTCCTGGGAGGAGCATCTCGCGGCCTCCGGCGTGGCCGTCGAGGGGCGCACCCGCTGGCCGAGGGGCGGCGTCAGCGTCTACTTCCGCGACCCGGACGGGCACCTGCTCGAGCTGGCCACCCCCGGCCTCTGGAAGGGCTACTGAGGCGGCGCCGGGCCGCGTCGGGTCGGGCCTCAACGCCGAAGGGGCCGCGTCCTTTCGGACGCGGCCCCTTGCGAGTTCGGCTTGGCGCGGCGGTCGGGATCCGACCGCCGCGGCGCGGTCTTAGTAGGAGCCGAACTTGTAGTTCAGGCCGGCGCGGACGACGGCGAACTCGTCGGAACGGCGGCCGATGCCGCTGTAGACGACGGGGAAGTTGTTGGCGGCGTTGATGACGAACGCGCCCTGGTTGCGGGTGTTGCGGTCGAGGTTGACGTACAGGCCTTCGACCTTGAGCGTCACGGCCGAGGAGCGGAAGAAGTTCAGGAAGGAGTCGGTGGGGAGCGCGTACTCGACGCCGCCGCCGACGGCCCAGCCGGTGCGGAAGCTGTCGTTGCCGGCGTAGCCGCCGAAGGAGCGGTCGGCGCTGCC